>NZ_MCUF01000020.1:926-187558 GCF_002873615.1 Shewanella sp. 10N.286.51.B7 | reverse complement strand
AACACCGCAAGGGCTTTTTTGAATTAATTTCAATTATTTTAAATCTTTTGATTTAGCCACAAGCTAAACACTTATAATCCACAACGTTATCCACAAAACCAAAGATAATGATTATTTAATAGTCTGATTTATAGGTATAAAAAAAGCAGCTGTTAATAGCTGCTTTTTAAAATACTCTTAAGAAAACCTTATTTAGGTTAACTTACCGTGGCATTGCTTGTACTTTTTACCTGAACCACATGGGCAAGGGTCGTTTCGACCGACTTTTTCCCCATCACGAATAACCGTTCTTGGAATTGCCGCTTCAGCTTCTGTGTTATCCGTTAAAGCTTCTGATGCTGCATGTTGATAGTCACGTTGGATCTTAGCTTCTTCATCACGACGACGCTGTTCCATTTCATCAACATCTGATTGAGCTTGTACTTGTACTTTAGACAGTACGCTAATGACATCAAGCTTCAGTGATTCCAACATTTGCTGGAATAACTCGAATGATTCACGCTTATACTCTTGCTTAGGATTCTTTTGCGCATATCCACGTAAATGAATACCCTGACGTAAATGATCCATTGCTGCGAGATGCTCTTTCCACAAACCATCTAAGGTTTGAAGCATAACCGCTTTTTCAAACTGACGTAGTACTTGTGCACCGACCATTTCTTCTTTAGCTTTGTATGCATCACTCCAACTCGTTACGATTCTTTCACGTAACGTTTCTTCGTGTAAGTCATCTTCTGTATCCAACCACTGTTGAATAGTAAGTTTCAAACCATACTCTTGCTCAAGACGTTGCTCTAAACCTGGTACATCCCATAACTCTTCAACTGATTGTTGTGGGATATATTGGTCAATGACAGTACTAACTACATCTTGTTCGATGTTTGAGATTGTGTCTTCAATACTTTCCGCATCCATCAACTCATTACGTTGTGAGTAAACAACCTGGCGTTGGTCATTAGCTACATCATCATATTCAAGTAATTGCTTACGGATATCGAAGTTACGTGCTTCAACTTTACGTTGTGCATTTTCAATAGCACGAGATACCCAAGGATGTTCGATGGCTTCGCCCTCTTCCATACCCAGTTTTTTCATCATGCCAGTGACTTTATCAGATGCGAAGATGCGCATTAAGCTATCTTCCATTGATAAATAGAAACGTGAAGAACCTGCATCACCTTGTCGACCAGAGCGACCACGTAATTGGTTATCAATACGGCGCGACTCATGGCGCTCTGTACCCAGAATATGTAAACCGCCAGCTGCAATTACTGCGTCATGACGTACTTGCCATTCAGCTTTAATTTTAGCGACTTGATCTTCTGTTGGGTTTTTAAGCGCTTCTACTTCAACTTTCCAGTTACCACCTAACACGATATCGGTACCACGACCGGCCATGTTAGTTGCGATGGTCACTGTGCCTGAGCTACCTGCATCAGCAACAATTTGTGCTTCTTTTTCGTGAAATTTCGCGTTCAATACTGAATGTGGGATCTTAGCTTGCTTTAATAAAGTCGCTAATAATTCAGACTGTTCAATCGATACCGTACCAACAAGTACTGGCTGGCCACGTTCACGACAACCTTTAATATCGGTAATAATCGCGTTGTATTTTTCAGTTGCAGTCAAATACACCAAATCAGCCATGTCATTACGAACCATTGGCTTATTCGTCGGTACTACGACAGTATCAAGTCCATAGATATGCTGGAATTCAAATGCTTCAGTATCTGCTGTACCTGTCATACCTGCTAACTTCTCGTATTGACGGAAGTAGTTCTGGAATGTGATAGACGCTAATGTTTGGTTTTCATTTTGAATATTTACACCTTCTTTAGCTTCTACAGCTTGATGTAAACCTTCAGACCAACGACGACCTGGCATTGTACGGCCAGTATGTTCATCAACAATGATGACTTCGCCATCTTGAACAATATAATCTACATCGCGTTCAAATAATGTATGCGCACGCAGTGCTGCATTCACATGGTGCAATAAAGAGATATTTGCTGCGGAATAAAGTGAGTCGCCTTCATTTAGCACGCCAAGTTCAATAAGCAGTTGTTCTACTTTTTCTTGACCACGTTCAGTGAAGTGAACTTGTTTCGCTTTCTCATCAATACTAAAGTCACCTTCGCCAATCTCATCTTCAGTATCTTCTTTCTCTTGAACGATAAGGTTAGGGATCAGTGTGTTTACTTTAATATATAGTTCTGAACTGTTTTCAGCTGCACCAGAAATAATCAATGGTGTACGTGCTTCATCAATCAAGATTGAATCGACTTCATCGATCAATGCGTAATGAAGAGGACGTTGAACACGTTCTTGAGGAGAAAACGCCATGTTGTCACGAAGGTAATCAAAACCAAACTCGTTGTTAGTACCGTAGGTAATATCAGAGTTATACGCTTCTTTCTTCTCAACTTGACCTAAACCCGCAACGTTAATGCCGACTGTTAAGCCTAGGAATTCAAAAAGAGGACGGTTATTCTCAGCATCACGACCTGCAAGGTAATCATTCACGGTAATAACGTGAACACCTTTGCCAGTTAAACCGTTTAAGTATGCTGGGAGTGTTGCGGTAAGTGTTTTACCTTCACCCGTTCTCATTTCAGCGATACGATTACTATCTAGTACCATACCACCCAATAATTGGACATCGAAATGGCGCATTTCAAAAACACGCTTTGATGCTTCGCGAACTGTAGCAAATGCTTCAGCCATAATCGCTTCTAATGTTTCACCATTTTCAATACGCTGACGAAACTCTTCTGTTTTTGCTTTTAGTTCTTCATCAGTCAGCTTTTCATATTCAGCTTCTAACGCATTTATCTTAGTTACAACTTTACCAAGGCCTTTCAAGGTGCGGTCGTTACGACTGCCGAATACTTTTGTCAGTAATTTGCCTAACATCTTAATCACTTATCTCTTGTAGGTTGAGCTCAATTGAGCGACTTAACCGAAAATGTTATTAACTAGCCTTGCGATAGACGAACTTTCGTGGATCGATTTGTTGTCCATTTCGCAATACTTCGTAGTGCACGTGGGGACCGGTGGACCGGCCTGTGCTACCCATACTGGCAATTTTATCGCCTTTGGCAACGACGTCACCTAGGTTTACTGACATAGATTTATTGTGTCCATAACGAGTGCGGTAACCATTTCCATGATCAATTTCCACAAGCCCGCCATAACCAAGCATATTTCCGGACCATGTAACCACTCCTGCAGCAGTTGCAATTACATCGCCGCCTTCCTTACCCGCAAAATCAATGCCTTTGTGCAATGTTCTACGACCATTAAAAGGGTCATTTCGTAAACCGTAGGGCGAAGATAACCAACCTTTAACGATTGGTCGCCCTGATATATAACGTTCTTTATCTATATGGAGATTAGTTGCCACGGTTTCAAGTAGTGACAGCTGAACATTATTATTATCAATTCTGGAGGCCAACTGCGACATGTCATCTAACAGTTGGTTGAGCTCTACACCTGCACCGATTTCACTTAGACCACCGACACCCACTTCGGTAGAAAAATCAAATTGATCTTCAAGTAAATTATTTTCGGCAACTTGCTGGCCTAACGCCTCTAAACGAGTAACGTTAGCTTGCATTCTCGCGACGTGGGCAACTAAGGTGCTTAATTGTGTTTCTGTCGCTTTTTTGAGATTCATGACTTGTTGTTTTTGCTGTTCACGCAACTTTTGATTTTCATCAACTTTAGTTTGCTGCGCAGCAAAACGATCGGCGCTCTGCTGGTAAAGACCAGTTCCTGCCGCCACTAAAAGGATAGGTAGAAGTAACCATCGTTTGCTAGGATGCCAACGTGTTACTCCATTTCGACCTTGAATAAAAACTGTTACACTCATAGCCTAACTCAGCCATCTTATTATCATATGAAAAAGCCCCCTCAAGATCTCAGTAGATTGCTACATCAATCGGGAACATTACCGGAACTCGCTGAGAAAGCAGAATTATTAAATCAACTGAATACTTACGTAAAACAGTGCTTAAATGGTCCTGTTAGTGAACAGCTAAAAGTCGCTAATCTTCGTCAGGGTGTTCTTGTTATTGAAACTACTTCGGCTGCATGGGCTGCTAGAATAAATTTCCAAAAGACCAAACTACTGCAACAACTTCAGGAAGAAACGCTTCCAATGCTTACCGCTATAGAGGTTAAAGTCAACCCAGGGATAGCAATTACGCCAAGTAAACCACCAAGTAACTATGCAAAAATCAGCCCTGTAGCTGCAGAACACCTGCAGTCATTGGCTGATCACGTAGAAGGTTCACTTGGTGAAAAACTAAAACGGCTGGCTGCATTAGCCAGCCGTAATAGGCAATCTTAATTTTTACGCTAAAGATGTAGCGCCTGGCACCATAAAGCTCAGTGGTACATCAACTTCGTTTTCAAAGCTGACTAACTCCCAAGCTTCTTGTTGTGCAAGTAATGCCCTCACCAATTGGTTATTTAAAGCATGACCTGTTTTATATGCGCAGAATTCACCAACAATCGCGTGACCTGCTACATATAAATCACCAAACGCATCAAGAATCTTATGCTTTACAAATTCGTCCTCATATCGCAGACCGTCAGGGTTAAGGACACGATATTCATCAAGCACAACAGCATTTTCCATGCTGCCACCTAGTGCTAAATTATTAGCACGTAAGTATTCGATATCTTGCATGAAGCCGAAAGTTCTAGCTCGGCTAATATCTTTAACAAAAGCAGATGTTGAAAAATCCATCACCATATGTTGTTGGCTGCGAGAAATCTCTGGGTGATTAAAGTCAATTTTGAAATCAACTCTAAAACCTTTATAAGGCTTTAACTCAGCCCACTTATCACCGTCTTCAACACGAATGGTTTGATTGATTTTGATATATTTTTTCGCTACCGATTGTTCTTTAATACCTGCGCTTTGCAGTAAGAAAACAAACGGACTTGCACTGCCATCCATAATCGGGATTTCAGGAGCATCAACTTCGATAACAGCGTTATCTATGCCAAGGCCTGCAAGTGCTGCAAATAAATGTTCGATAGTTGAAATGCGAACACCTTCATCATTTACTAATGCCGTACACATAGTTGTTTCACGAACTAGATTCGCTTTTGCAGGAATTTCCACTGCAGGCGTTAAATCTGTACGTCTAAGTACGATACCAGAATTGACAGGTGCGGGCATAATGCACAGAGTTACCTTGTTGCCGGAATGCAATCCGACACCAGTACTCTTCACCATTTTTTGAACAGTTCTTTGAAAAATCATTCAGTTACCCGTTTTAATCACTTTAAAATAAACATTCTTGAGCTATATATACTGAGTTAACCCAGTAAGCTGAGGCGGTATACTAACATAAAATTGTCTTTTCACAAAAAAGTACCCTTTAGAGTCTTTTTATACGCCTCTACTTACATAAGTAACATTCTATCAACATCTTAGCTTTTACAGATTTTCATTTTTACTTTCAGCGACTAATCAGCTTGCTTACGTAAAAATGCTGGGATATCTAAGTAATCACCATCAACACGTGCAGCAGGTTGAGCTGCTGGCTGAGGAGCAGGAACAGCATTTCCTGTCGGTGCTACGTAGTTAGTCGTGATAGCTGATTCTTCAGCTGGCTCAACTTTTGGTTCAATAACTGCAGCTGGTTCAGGACGTGAAACAGGCTTAGTCACTAATTGGATATCAGGCTTCTTCTCTGCGCCAATACCAGTAGCAACAACCGTTACACGTAGCTCTTCACTCATTTCTGGGTCAATAACTGCGCCAACAACCACGGTAGCATTATCAGATGCGTATGCTTTAACGTGGTTACCCACTGTTTCTAGCTCTTCAATACTGATATCCATACCTGCTGTAATGTTAACTAATACGCCGCGCGCACCAGCTAGATCAATATCTTCAAGTAATGGACTTGCCACTGCAGCTTCTGCAGCTTCTTCTGCGCGATCATCACCCGTTGCAACACCTGTGCCCATCATGGCATTACCCATTTCTGACATAACTGTTTTAACATCGGCGAAATCGACGTTTATTAAACCTGGACGGGTAATTAACTCAGCAATACCCTGCACTGCGCCTAATAACACATTATTAGCAGCAGCAAATGCATCCAACAATGATGTACCACGACCCAATACTTTTAATAGCTTTTCATTTGGGATAGTAATCAATGAGTCAACATGCTTTGCAAGCTCAGCAATACCTTGATCAGCAAAAGTCATACGCTTTTTGCCTTCGAAAGGAAACGGCTTAGTGACGACAGCAACAGTCAAAATACCTTCTTCGCGAGCAATTTCAGCTACAACTGGTGCGGCGCCAGTACCTGTACCGCCACCCATTCCAGCAGCAATAAAGATCATGTCAGACCCCTTGATTGCAGCGCGAATGTTTTCTTTATCTTCTTCAGCAGCTTGGCGACCCACATCAGGGTTTGCTCCAGCACCTAGACCTTTAGTGACATCACGTCCTAATTGAATAGTTGAGCCTGCACCTGATTTGCGTAATGCCTGAGCATCCGTATTCGTTACGATAAACTCAACACCTTCGATGCTGTGTTTAACCATATGTTCGACAGCGTTACCGCCACCACCACCGACGCCGATGACCTTGATCACCGCTTCGTCATTATGTGTGTCCATGATCTCAAACATTGTCTGATCTCCGTTAGTCTGCGTTATTAAAATTCACCCTTAAACCAGCTTTTGACCCGATTCAAAAGACTGGTAACCCCTTGACGTTCAGGGCGTTCGAACTGACGTTCGATTACGCGTCTGGCGCCATAATGAAGCAACCCTATTCCAGTAGAATATACAGGTTGATCCACGTATTCATTTAACCCTTTTACTGGTAGCGGCGACGCTACCCTAACTGGCATGCCGAAAGTCGCTTCAGCAATATCAACAGCACCAGTAATTGACGCTGTTCCACCGGTTAATACTATGCCTGCGGCTATTTGATCTTCTAAGCCACAGTCAGTTAATTCTTTTAATACCAGTTCAAATAACTCCTGATATCTTGGTTCCACTACTTCCGCCAATGTATGTCGTGACATGCTGCGTGAAGGGCGGCCACCGACTGATGGTACTTCGATGCTGTCTTCGCGGCTGACCATTGAACTTCTTGCACTGGCAAATTGCACTTTGATTTGCTCAGCATGTGTCAATGGTGTTCTAAAAATTTTAGCGATATCACTGGTTACCTGATTACCTGCTACTGATATCACAGCACAATGCCTCAGTGCGCCGTTGGTATAAACAGCAATATCTGTTGTGCCGCCACCAATATCAACAATACAAACACCTAAATCTTTTTCATCATTCGTTAACACAGAATCTGCTGAAGCAATACCTGAAAAAACTAAGTCATCAACTGTTAAGCCGCAACGCTCGACGCTTTTGGTGATATTTTTTGCCATGTCGTTAGCGCAGGTCACGATATGTGCTTTCGCTTCCATTCGCATACCCGACATACCGATAGGACTCTTAATACCATCTTGAACGTCAATTGAATATTCTTGCGGTAACACATGAAGGATCCGTCTTTCAGTTGGGATCTTCACTGAGCGCGCTGTATGAATAACGTTATCAACGTCTTCTTGCGTCACTTCTTCATCGTTAATTGACACCATGCCATTTTCGTTCTGACATGCGATGTGCTTACCTGAAATACTTAAATACACAGAAGATACTTGGCAATCAGCCATTAACTCTGCTTGATCAAGTGCGCGCTGCACACTTTTTACAATAGAATCCAAATCATTCACGCCACCTTTATCCATTCCGCGCGAAGGATGATTGCCTAAACCGACCACGCTTATCTCACCGTCAGGTAGCACTTCACCAATGATCACTGCGACCTTGGACGTGCCAATATCTAGGCCTACGATAAGATTTCTTTCCTGATTTTTGGTCATTTAGTGTCGACTCTCTGTTTTAGTATCGTCCCAGCCAACGGCGACTCCGGTGTCATAGCGTAAATCGATCGTTGCTATTGGCTTTTGATTTCGTGTTATTTCAGGGTAAACATTAATAAATCTTTGTATTCTCGACATCTTGTCTTCTCGTCCTAATTCAAGAAGAATGCCGTTATCTAATCTTGCATGCCATGCATGTCGTGGACTTAAACTTAAACTTGCCAGCTTAAAACCATTAATACTCAATAAATCAGACAATTGCTGATAACTAGTTAACACTTCAGAAGACATTTCTTCTGGGCCTGAAAGTACCGGCAATGTATTAATACTCGAATGTGATTCAGCTGCAAACACTTCGCCATTCACATTTAGCCAGTCATCTCCATTCCAATGTGCAACAACATGTTGCTCTTGCAAGGTCACTTTTAATTTTGCAGGCCACTCTCGCCTTACAGACGCATGGTAGACCCAAGGTAATGCTTCTAAAGCTTGCTGTACTTCACCAACGTCGGCGCTAAAAAAACTGCGTTCCATTAACGCTTGTAGCGCAGCCTGAATTTCAGCATCCGAGGTATAAATTCGCTCGCCTTTTATCGCGACGGCATCTATCGGTAATGCATCAGCATCATTCAGTAATACATTAAGCTTAAGGCCAGCCCAAACAATGGTGAGTAATACCGTCAGTAAAAACAGTAACCCAGTGTATAAGTACCAATTGACATCACTCAAATGGCCTTTTAACTGGCGAGCTTTATCACTCCACGCCACAGCTACTGTAACTCCAAACTGTACACTGTCACTTTCATTGGGCAATTCACCATTATATCTAGCATGCTGACTGTATTAAAGTTTATATTTACAAGCAGTTATAGTATAAAAATCAATCAAAAATCACCATTTCCCTGCGACTGACTCAAGCTACTTTTCAAAAACTATTTTTAAAACCTACTTTCTAAAACCAAGATTACTTGACGCCAGCGACTTTGACAGAGCGCCAATATTACCAGCCCCTTGAGTCAGCAATAAATCGCCTTCTTGCAATACATCAGGTAATACATCAGCTAACAACTCTGGTGATGCAACAAAAATAGGGTCCACTTGGCCGCGTAACCTTATGGAGCGGCACAATGAGCGACCATCTGCACCTGGTATCACGCTTTCACCAGCAGCATAAACATCTAACAACAATAAACCGTCTACTTGCGATAAGACTTCAACAAAGTCTTCATACAAATCACGGGTTCTACTATAGCGATGTGGTTGATACGCCATCACTAATCGTTTATCTGGCCAACCCGCTCTTGCAGCTTTAATCGTTGCAAGTACTTCACTTGGATGATGACCATAATCATCAACCAACATCACCTTGCCATTAGCAGTATCAAATTCACCAAGGTGCTGAAAACGTCGGCCAATGCCTTCAAATTCTGCTAATGCGGCGACAATAGCATCATCATCAATATCATCCTCACTGGCTACTGCTATCGCAGCTAACGCATTTAGCACGTTATGCTCACCAGGTAGATTTAATACAATATCTAAATCATCACGGTTTTTACGACGAACACTAAACTGGCTCTGGTGTCCGACTTGCTTAAAGTTAAGTGCTTGCACATCAGCAATGTCACTAAAGCCGTAAGTGACCACTTGTCTGCCCACTCTTGGCATAATTTCTTGTATCACTTCATCATCGATACACATTACCGCAACGCCATAAAAAGGCAGGTTATGTAAAAAATCGACGAAGGTGGTCTTCAACTTTTCAAAATCACCACCGTAAGTGTCCATATGGTCAGCTTCGATATTGGTGATAACACTGACCATAGGTTGTAAATGTAAAAAGCTCGCATCACTTTCATCTGCTTCTGCAATCAAATAGCGACTTGTCCCAAGACGAGCATTCGTGCCTGCACTATTAAGTAAACCACCAATAACAAATGTTGGATCTCGCTCTGCTTGGCCATAAACGCTAGCAATTAAGCTTGTCGTTGTGGTTTTACCATGAGTGCCCGCAATCGCGACCCCATGTCGGTAACGCATAAGCTCTGCTAGCATTTCTGCACGGCGTACAATCGGAATTCGACGCTCTTTTGCAGCTATGATTTCAGGGTTTTCTTGCTCAATTGCTGTCGATACCACCACAACATCTACATCAGCCACGCTTTCAGCCTGATGGCCAATAATAATCTTCGCGCCTAAGCTCGCGAGCCTTTCTGTCACGCTATTAACAGCAATATCTGAACCACTAATTTGATAACCTTCATTTACTAATACTTCGGCTATCCCGCCCATTCCAGCACCACCTATACCGACAAAATGGATTTTCTTAATCCGTCTCATCTCAGGGATCATGCTACGTAATTGGGCGTACTTCTCTGTTTTAGTCATTTCAATCCTTTCGTGCTAATTCAGCACAAATACTCGCTACACGTTGGGTTGCATCTAACACTGCAACACTTCTGGCTTGTTGTGCCATCTCTGAAACAACGTGTCTTTGTTCAGCAAAGAGGGTTAATTTCTCAGCTAAATTATCTGCGTTTAATATGGTCTGCGGTAATAAAAATGCCGCACCGGCTTCTACTAATACTGAAGCATTCTTTGTTTGATGATCGTCAACTGCATGGGGATAAGGCACTAAAATACTGGCTCTTCCCACCGCGGCTAATTCAGAAACCGTTAATGCTCCCGAACGACAAACAACAACATCAGCCCAGCGATAAGCGGCTTCCATGTCATCTATAAATTCTGCCACATTGACACTGGCCGCTTGACCCTTGTCTTGGTAATGGCTTTTAACGGCAGGCTGATTTCCTTTGCCTACCTGATGCCATACCGTAATTGAGTGCTGTTGGCTTAATTGCCCCACAACATCTGGCATAACATCATTAAAAATTTTGGCGCCTAAGCTGCCTCCCACCACTAATACTTTAAGTGCTGAGTCATCACACACTTTCGTCGTTTGTCCTAATTCGATTAACTCTTGTCGAATTGGGTTACCGACTACCTCTGAATTCGTTGCTGGTAAAAATGTATTTGGAAATGCACACAACACTTTAGTAGCTATGCGCGATAACAACTTATTGGTCATTCCAGGTATTGCATTTTGCTCATGCAGTACTAACGGTATGCCCGACAACTTTGCCGCTACCCCGCCAGGCCCACTGGCAAATCCACCCATACCAATAATCACATCAGGTTTAAATTCATTAATGAAAGATTTTGCTTGCATAATTGAACGCAAAATCTTAAAAGGCGCAGCAAGCTTTCTAATAATGCCATTGCCACGAACGCCTTTGATGTCTATAAACTCAATATCAAATCCATGTTGAGGCACTAAGCGTGCTTCCATGCGGTCAGCGGTCCCTAACCAACGAACTTGCCAACCTTTTTTAGCCAATGCTTTTGCCACTGCTAACGCCGGGAATACATGTCCACCCGTGCCGCCAGCCATCACCAATAACTTGGGTGCATCTGTTATATTAGGGCTCATTTCTTTATTCTCCCTTGCACCGCCTGCGTCAAACTTAGCCGCCTTTCATAATCTATGCGTATCAATAACATGACCGCAGCCGTCATAACCCACAAACTACTGCCACCATAGCTAATAAAGGGTAATGTCAGACCTTTTGTCGGTAACATACCAATACTCGCGCCTACGTTTACAACGGTTTGGAAGCAAATCCAAATGCCGATGCCGTAAGCTAAGTAACTTTCAAATGGGCGTTGAATACTCAAACACAAGTTGCCCAATCTAATTGCTCTAAAAGACACAAAAAATAATACGGTTAGCACACAAACGATGCCTACAAAACCTAACTCTTCGCCGATCACAGCAAAAATAAAATCAGTGTGAGCCTCAGGCAGGTATGACAGTTTTTGAATACTATTACCTAAACCTTGGCCAAATATATCACCGCGTCCGTATGCCATTAATGACTGAGTTAATTGATAACCACTACCAAATGGGTCTTCCCATGGGTCTAAAAATGACGTTACACGCCGCATCCGATATGGCTCAAACACCACTAAAAATACAAACATTGCGATACCAAAAAATATCAGTACCAAAAAGTCCATAATTCGCGCACCCGCCAAAAACAATAGGCTTACGGTACATACGAAAAGTACCACCACAGTACCTAAATCCGGTTGGGCAAGAATCAAAAATGCAAACAGTAAAAACACAAAAATTGGCTTATAAAACCCTTTACTGTTCTCTCTCAACTCACCATGTCGGCGCACCAAATATCCCGACATATAAATAATAAATACAAATTTGGCAATCTCAGCGACTTGGATCCTTACGGGCCCTATCGCCAGCCACCGTGTTGCGCCATTCACCGTGGTGCCTACAACCAGAACAGCCACCAACATCAACAACACTAGAAGTACTAAATAAGCGCTATAGCGCTCCCACAACTTCAATTCTATGTTCAGTACCGCATAAGCAATAACGCCACAGCCCATCAAATATGCAACGTGGCGATATATGAAATGAAACGGGTTATCTGTTAGCTTCTGCGCTTCCGGCATAGAGGCTGACATCACCATGACAAAGCCAAATGTAATTAGCCCTAAAACGGCGACAAATAAGCTTCTATCATACAGCTGATCACCTGGCGACGTTTCAGACAGAATGTCCGGCCAAGACCTTTTCAGGACTTGTTGGAATAAGCTAAGTTGTTGCTCACCCCTCGCCATCTTCAATCTGCTCCACTAATTGCTTAAAGTGATGACCTCTTTCCATGAAGTTCTTATACATATCGGTGCTAGCACAAGCTGGAGACAATAAAACGATATCCCCTGAAAAAGTGATTTCAACTGCTTTAGCAACCGCTTCTTCTAGGTTTTTAACGCTAATACTGTCAGTTTT
The DNA here is from genome assembly GCF_002873615.1 of Shewanella sp. 10N.286.51.B7. Taxonomy (NCBI): domain Bacteria; kingdom Pseudomonadati; phylum Pseudomonadota; class Gammaproteobacteria; order Alteromonadales; family Shewanellaceae; genus Shewanella; species Shewanella sp. 10N.286.51.B7. The sequence goes on along the minus strand of NZ_MCUF01000020.1, from coordinate 174,760 downwards.
TAGTGCCGCAATTTTAGATCCGTCTTTACCGAACGTGATCACTTGGGTCACATTATTCAGTGAAGCTTCAAGTTCTTTAAAATCTGCGCCTTTGCCTTCGCCACCTGCAATCAAAATCAAGTCACCTAAGTGATCACTCAATCCATTTAATGCCGCAACGGTAGCACCCACATTAGTCGCTTTCGAATCATTGATATAAGTGACACCTTGCTTTAGGCCAACCATTTCACAACGATGCTCTAAACCAGCAAAGTTGGATGCAATCTCAACCATGGTATTCTTATCAATGCCACACGCATCTGTTAATGCCATTGCAGCTAATAAGTTAGCCTGATTATGACTACCGATTAAGCTGACTTCATGCAGGTTCATTATTTCACTTTCGCCGTGCAATATTTTACCATCGGCAATACCCCACTCATCTCCTTCTGGTACCCCTAAACCAAAGGTATTTTGATTTGTTGGCTCGTCAGGAAAAGTCAGTGCATCGTCACGATTGAACATCACAAAACGGCTCTGCTGATATAAACGTAACTTAGCTGCGCGGTACGAATGAATATCGTGATATCTATCCATATGATCTTCACTGATGTTCAAACACGTCGCCGCGATGCAATTTAAGCTGTGAGTTGTTTCTAATTGAAAGCTCGATAGTTCTAATACGAAATACTCAGCATCTGTTGCTAATAAATCCAATACTGGAATGCCAATATTGCCACCTACCGCAACCTTTTTACCGGCTGCTTTAAGCATGTCGTACACTAATGTCGTTACCGTTGTTTTACCGTTTGAACCCGTAATAGCAACAACACAAGGGCCTCTATCAGCAACGGCTTGAGCAAACAGCTCAACATCGCCAATCACTTCAATGCCCATATCAATTGCAGCGCGAATCTCTGGCGTATCAACCGCAATGCCAGGGCTTACAATAATGTGTTTTGCTTGTACCAAATAACGACATACAAACCCACCTGTCAGTAGCTCAACATCAGGAAATTCCTGTGCTAACGTCTCTCGGCCAGGTGGCGTTCGTCTGCTATCCATCACCAATGGTGTAATACCTTGGGACATCAGATAACGCACAACAGATAAACCTGTTGCACCTAAGCCCAAAACAATATGCGAATAGCTTGATTGCATTACTAACTACCTTAACTTAAGCGTTGCCAGTCCTAGCATCACTAGGAACAACGAAATAATCCAAAAGCGAACAATCACTCTTGGTTCTGGCCAACCTTTCAATTCGTAATGATGGTGAATTGGTGCCATTCTAAAAATACGCTGGCCGCGTAATTTGTATGAACCCACTTGTAAAATCACCGATACGGTTTCCATAACGAAAACGCCGCCCATAATCACTAATAACACTTCTTGGCGCACTAATACTGCAATGGCACCGAGTCCAGCTCCAAGAGCTAACGATCCCACATCGCCCATAAATACTTGCGCAGGGTAAGTGTTAAACCACAAAAATCCTAGACCCGCACCGACTATTGCAGTACAGACAATCACTAGTTCACCTGCATCAGGTAAATGCGGAATATGTAAGTAACTGGCAAACTGTGCATGCCCTGATAAATAGGCAATCAGTGCAAATGCCGCTGCAACCATGACTGTAGGCATGATTGCTAAACCATCAAGACCGTCGGTTAGATTTACCGCATTACTCGCACCTACTATGGTGAAATAAGCCAGTACGATATAAAGCAAACCTAATTGCGGCATGACATCTTTGAAAAACGGCACAACTAACTGTGTCTCACCAGGTAATGTCGCTGAACTGTACAAGTAAAATGCCACAGCCAAAGCGGCAATGGATTGCGATGCATATTTCCAACGCGCAATCAGACCTTTTGAATCTTTCTTAACCACTTTAAGGTAGTCATCAAGAAAACCAATACCGCCAAAGGTACCTAATACAAACAGCATCACAATGACATATCGATTGGATAAATCACCCCACAATAAAACACTGACAAAAATCCCTGCGAGTATCAGCAAACCACCCATTGTAGGGGTACCGCGTTTACTAAAATGAGATTCTGGGCCATCATTTCTGACGACTTGTCCTATTTGCAATAACTGCAATCGTTCAATCAGTTTTGGACCAAACCATAAACTAAAAATAAGACCTGTCATAAGCCCTAAAATGGCTCTTAAGGTCAGATAAGAAAATACATTAAACCCACTGTAAAACTGGGTTAAATACTCAGCTAAATAAGCCAGCATCTAAACAAACTCCCCGCGCCTATTGGCATTTAATAACTCTTCGACCACAGTTTCCATCGCTGCGCTTCGAGAACCTTTTACTAAAATAGTTACTTGATCCGGCAACTGATTTATCTTTTCCTTTAATGCTTGAGCAAGGGAATCCGAGTCACTAAAGTGCTCAGAACCAAATGCTTTACTTGTCGATTCAGTCAGTTGACCACAACAGAACAGATCGTCAATCCCAGCAAGTTTGGCTTGTTCGCCAACCTCAAAATGCAAAAGGGCGCTATTGTCACCTAATTCGCCCAAATCTCCCAGCACTAAACACTTAAAACCTCGAGTTTGTTTTAACCAGCTAATCGCGGCATCAACAGACGTCGGGTTTGCGTTATAACTATCATCAACCAATAAAATACGACCCATTTTATGCGGCACCATACGACCTTTAACAGGTGTTAACGCACTTAACCCCGTCACAATGTCTGCGACAGGGATATTGAGTGCGATACAAATGGCGCTAGCGGCTAGTGCATTACTTACTTGATGCAAGCCAGCTAATGGAAGTTGTACTGGGTAAGATTGACCTAAAACCACTAATGAAAACTGATAACAGCCGCTATCGTCAGCAACAATATCAACCGCTTTAATATCAGCATTGACGTTTTCAGAAACTGAGAAGCTAAGTTGCTTAAATGCTGCCGCTTTAGTTGCCATAAAATCTGCAAAATCATCGTCAGCATTAATAATGGCTGTACCGTCTGGACTTAGGTGATTAAATATTTCTGATTTAGCTTGGGCTACACCTTCAATTGAACCAAAACCTTCAAGGTGAGCGCGGCCAACATTATTCACTAATGCCACCTGAGGCGTCACTAAAGATGAAGTATAATTAATTTCGCCCTGATGGTTAGCACCTAACTCAAACACACCAAATTCATGCTCTTGCGCTAATCTTAATAAGGTTAACGGCACCCCGATTTCATTATTAAAATTACCAGCAGTAAACAGCACTTTGTGATGCTGAGACAAAATTGTTGCGACGATTTCTTTCACGGTAGTTTTACCGTTAGAACCTGTTAGTGCTATCGAATATGGGTTCACTTGTTGGCGCACATATGCACCGATAGCCCCCATCGCCTTTTGGCTGTTTTTGACAATTAGTTGAGGAATGTCGACATCCAGCTTATGTTCAACCAGTAATGCTTTAGCACCGTTTTCAATCGCTGTTGCAGCAAAACTATGGCCATCAAAGCGTAAACCTTTTAACGCAACAAAAAGGCTATTAGTGTGCATTTTTCGGCTGTCACTGGTGACGTCGTCAATAATAAGGTCAGTACCCACAAGTTGAGCATCAAGCTCAACAGCTAAGGTTGATAATCTAATATCAATCATCAAAGGCCTCCAGTGCTAACAAGAGGTTCATCTGAGGCTTCATTGCCACCTGTTAATTGCATCGCTAAAGCGCGTTCATCGTAATCAATTCTGCTACCAGCAACTTCTTGATATGTTTCATGACCTTTACCCGCTAATAAGACAATGTCGCCAGCTTTAGCTAATTGCGCCACGGATTTAATCGCATTAATTCTATCGACTTCAGTCAATGCTTGCTCTGGATGCGTTAATCCTGCAACCACATCATTGATAATACTCATCGGCTCTTCGCTGCGGGCATTATCACTCGTCACCATCACTTTATCAGCAAATTGTTCAGCAGCTTGAGCCATCAAGGGGCGTTTGCCCGTATCGCGATCGCCACCACAACCAAACACGCACCATAAGGTGCCTTGGCAATGGATGCGCAGTGCTTTCAAAGCATGCTCGATGGCATCAGGTGTATGAGCATAGTCAACCACTAATGTTGGGCCATTAGCTTGATTAAATCGCTCCATGCGTCCAGCTACAGGCGTTAAATGCGGTACTAATGAGAGTAACTCGGCCATCAGACCATCTTGAGTAGCTAAGATGTTGTCAGTACCTTGCAAATACAGTGCGCCCAGCGAAGCAACAAGATTTGATAGATTAAAGTCACCTAAAAGAGGCGAAGACAACTGACCTTTCAACATTACTGAGCTACTGTCGTGGATATCTTCGGGATAATAAAAATCGCAGGTCACACCCGCATCATTAAAATGCATATTGTCAGTATAAAAACGCGCTAAAGGATGCTTTTTAAGGCTAAAGCCGAATATGTTGGTCGATTGCAGCGCTGTAAACCATTGTTCACCAACGGCATCATCAAGGTTCAGTAAACCATTTTTGATACATGGGAAATTAAACAAGCGTTTTTTAGCAGCGCCATAAGCGTCCATGTCACCATGATAATCAAGGTGATCGCGGCTTAAATTAGTAAATACTGCCGTGTTAAAAGGTACAGCTTCTACACGACCTTGCACTAAACCATGGCTAGACACTTCTATCGCGCAGGTGTTGACGGTTTGCTGCTGAAACTCGTGTAGTTGACGCACCAAGGTAATGGCATCTGCTGTAGTATTGCCACTATCAATCAAGCTTCCCCAAACACCATTGCCTAATGTGCCCATAACAGCCGCTTTTTGCTGTTTTAAGGTAACCAATTGCGCAATAAGCTGACTCACTGAAGTCTTACCGTTAGTGCCAGTGACGCCAATAATGGCCATCTCAGAATTTTGTAACGGATATAGTTGTGCTGCCACTGCAGACAATTGACGGCTCAGTTGAAAAAAGGACACCAATACCGCGCCCGAATCATGGTAATTAACCTGACCATGCTCATCAGGATTGTCAGTATGAATTAATGCACCTAAAGCACCTTGCGCAATTGCTTTATTAATGAACTGGCGACCATCAACTTGATGACCAGGTAATGCCACAAATAAACAACCTTCACTGACGTCTCGGCTATCTAGAGTCATCGTTGAGACCGACTCACGGCCAGCATAATGAAACCAAGGGGCTAATAAATCACTAAGTAGCATTATTCTGCCCTCCTAGCGATTGCGGCCAGTTCAACTTTTTCTTTCTCATTTAATGGCTCAACATTGAGCATTTGTAATGCTCCAGACATAATTTTTGCAAACGCAGGGCCAGCAACATCACCACCATGATAACGATCGCCTTTTGGCTCGTTCACCACAATTGAAATCGCTAAACGCGGGTTATGTACCGGTGCTACACCCGCAAACAGTGAAACATAATCATCGCCATAACCACCTGCGATAGACTTGCGGCTTGTACCTGTTTTACCTGCTATAGGGTAACCATCGATATGAGCTTGAGTGGCTGTGCCACCTCTTTCGGTGACGCCTAACATCATTTCCATGACATCTTTCGCCGTCTGCTCTGAAATCACTTGTTCACCACGAGGCGCTTGCTTTAGTTTTAAAATCGATACTGGGTACAGAACCCCGCCACTGCCTAAGGTTGCATACATTCTTGCTAACTGTAGTGGCGTTGCCGTAAGGCCATAACCATAAGATAAGGTTGCGCGTTCAAAATCAGACCAACGGCGGCGATCATGTATAAGACCAGCACTTTCACCAGCAAGGTTAATACCTGAGTAATTACCTAAGCCCATTGATTGGTAAGTGCCCAATAATTCTTGTACTGGCATTGATAACGAGACTTTACTGATGCCAACGTTACTGGATTTCACGAGGATCTTATCCAGAGTCATGTTGCCGTAATTGATCGTATCGCGGACCTGTCGTCCACCTACACGCATCCAACCAGGAGAGGTATTAATTAATTCATCACGTTCAACCGTGCCTGCTTCTAATGCAGCTGCAACCACAAATGGCTTCACAGTCGAACCCGGCTCAAACGTATCGGTTAATGCACGATTACGCATACGATATGACTGTAAATTTTCACGTGAATTAGGGTTGTAAGATGGTGTATTGACCATCGCAAGCACTTCACCAGTAAGCACATCAAGTACCACCACTGAACCTGAGGTGGCTTGGTTAATTTCTGTTGTACGTTTAAGTTCACGATAGGCTAACTGTTGAATACGCTGATCAATGCTGAGCACTAAATCATTTGAACTTTCGCCTTCTTCAACAATATCTAGTCGTTGAACCACTTTACCATCGCGAGATTTACGCACCTTCTGCTTTGACGGTGTGCCTGTTAACCAGCTGTCATACGCATTTTCAATGCCTTCAATTCCAACGTCATCAATATTAGTCAGGCCGACAAGCTGAGCAGCAGTTTCACCTGCAGGGTAATAACGGCGCGATTCAGACTTTAAATAAATACCGGAAATTTTTAATTGCTTAATGTATTCAGCAACTGCTGGAGTGACCTGGCGCTTCAGGTAGATAAAACGACGCTTGGGATCGCGCTGTACCTTACTCACAATTTTATCGACGGGTTCATGCAACACGTCAGCCAGAGCTTGCCAGCGGCGCATGTCTTTAAAAGCATCTTTATCATGGGAAATTTTAGGATCAGCCCAAACGGCACGAACTGGCACGCTTACCGCTAACATTTCGCCATTACGATCAGTAATTAAGCCACGTTGAACCTGGTTACTGCTGGTTCTTAAGGTACGCATATCACTTTCGTGACGTAATTTATCAGGTTCAATAATTTGAATATAAGCCGCTCGAGCAATCAACGCCGTAAATAGAAGCAACACAAAGCCAACCACAACGAATAATCGCCATGGAATTAGCTCTGGGTTTAACTTACGTTTGGCTTGTCTGCTCATAGTTATATTCGAGTCACTTACCCAACAATCCTTATTTAATGAAGTCTCTCACTCAATTTACTGCAACCGAATAACCACTTCTTCTTTTGGTAATGGTCGCACCATTTTTAAATCTTTAGTGGCAATCCTCGTCACACGGCTATGTTCTGACTTAGATTGCTCTTCTAACAACAAGTTACGCCATTCAATATCTAACCTATCGCGCTCTTGTAATAGATGATCCATTTGTGAGGTTAATTTGCGCGTAGCATGGCTGGTATACACCACCCCAACTGCATTACTCAGTACAACTATCGACATTAATAAAATCCACTTATGTCGCCAGATATCGGCAAGCACAATACGTGATAATTTTATCGATGATTGCCCCAAGTTAACCCCATTTTGTTCTTTATATGGCCGAGTTAAACACCGTAAAATAGTGCTTAATGTTCAATTTTAATATTAATAGTCAAGACGCTGCGCAACACGTAACACCGAACTACGTGAACGTGGATTTTGCTCAATTTCAATATCCGAAGGCTTCATGGCCTTACCGATTGCTTTCAGTTTTCTTGATTTATTGATTTCAGCTTCAGTGATAGGCAGGCCATGTGGCACGCTCTCACCTTGGCTATTCTTACGAATGAAACGTTTCACCATTCTGTCTTCTAACGAATGGAAGCTGATCACTGATAAACGTCCTTCTGGCGCTAATACAGAAACAGCACCTTCTAGTGCTTGTTCAATCTGCTCCAGCTCGCTATTGATATAAATACGAATAGCTTGGAACACTCGCGTAGCAGGATGTTTATTACGCTCTTTATTTTTAGTAATTCGCGCAATTAAATCGGCTAAATCTTTAGTTCTTAAAAACGGTGTTTCATCACGGTCTGCAGCAATACAACGGGCAATATGGCGAGAGTTTTTCTCTTCACCATAGGTTCTAAAGACCCATGCCATATCTTCAATTTCTGCTTTGGCAATCCACTGCGCTGCCGTTTGACCTTGGCTATTATCCATACGCATGTCTAATGGGCCATCACGCAGGAAACTAAAGCCACGCTCAGCATCATCTAATTGAGGTGATGACACACCTAAATCAAGTAACACACCATCAATTTTGCCTTTAAGGCCAAGCTCAGTAACGTAATCCGCTAACTGGCCAAATCCACCATGAACAATTTGAAAACGTGGATCGTCAGCAAACTGTTTCGCAGCTTCAATCGCTTGCGGATCGCGATCAATTGCTATTAAACGACCGTTTTCACCGAGTTGACTCAGCACATGCCTAGAATGACCACCACGTCCAAAAGTGCCATCGATATAGATGCCATCTTCATGGATATTCAAACCATCAACGGTTTCTTTCAGTAGTACAGATAAATGGGCAAATTCTTGGCTCATCAGACTCTTCTTAATTGGTTATTTATAATGAAAAATTCGCTAATCTTTCATGGCTAGCGAGATCTTCAGCTTGGATCAACTCATGGCTTTCATCCATTTGTACCTGCCAAGCTGCTTCATCCCACAATTCAAACTTATTCAATAAGCCCACCAGCATGGTTTTCTTTTGTAACCCTGCATACTGTCTTAAAGCTGGAGGAACGAGCGCACGTCCATTGCCATCTAACTCACATTCATGAGCGTGGCCTAGTAATCTTCGTTTCATGGAACGTTCAACTTTGTCGGTGTCAGATAGTTGCAGTAACTTCGCCTCTATCAACTCCCACTCGTGGATCGGATAGATCAATAAACAATGTGATTGGATATCTACCGTGATAACAACAATGCCTTCGTGCTCGGCGCGCAAGGATTCTCGGTATCGCATTGGAATAGCGATCCGACCTTTTGCATCCATATTTATCGCACTAGCACCCCGAAACACTGCCATCGATTCCTATTAATTGTTATTAAAATTCCCACAAATATCCACAATTCCCCACAACCCTTAAGTTTAGGGATACAACACAAGTATTGTCAAGGGATGAGAACATTAATTAAATCCAGTTCTGAAGCGGGTTAGCAGCAAATTATAATTAGGTTGTTTCAGGTGGAGAAAAGTGGCTTTTAGGCGGGTAAATGAACGAAACCATAGACATAACAGCATTCATATCAGTAATAAATGTGGGGAATATGATCTAAATTGTGACTATTTTCATATAAAAATAACAATAGGGATCGATCTCAGCAGATTTATTTATTAATAAATATCCATCCAATGTGTGATAGGTCACTTTTAACGTATAAATTGTGCCAGTCATTTAAGGTTGACTGCCAAATTGTTATTAACAACTAGACTGTGGCTTTTGTCGGGCTGTTACTAAGCGTACTATACTAAAATAGATTAAATAATAATCAGCAATGGCCGATATAAAGTTAACAGCCAGTCCGTGTCAGTAAAACAACTATCGCAATAAGGAGGTCAACATGAGTTTAGATAGCATATATGCCATTGTCGCTAGGCCACCTAGACAAGTTGACGGTGTGAAAAGAAAGGTAAACAAAGTTGGTAATAGTGACTCTATTGCTGCTGACAGTCATGAAGATCCACAATCACAACTGCCCGCAGATAATCCATCAGTGAAAAAACAGTCCACAAAAGCACAATTAGCTCGAGAGCAATCTATTCAAGAGCACCCTACTCATGAGCAATCTGCTCAAGATGCTGATTCCCCTTATATCAAGCACATTGATATCGAAGTTTAGCCATACTCCCTTAATTGATATCATTAATCTTATGCTGACATGGTTTGTTTCACTGCCTTTTTCCACCCCAAATAAAGTTGCTCTCGGGTAGAGGATGGCATTTGAGCGCTAAATTGTTTATCCGTCACAGCGATATTTTTAAGCTCATCAGTTGATTGCCAAAACCCAACCGCCAAACCCGCTAAAAATGCGGCGCCCATTGCGGTAGTTTCAGTCACTTGGGGACGGATAACATCAACATCACTAATATCAGCCTGAAACTGCATCAAAAAATCATTGGCCACAGCGCCGCCATCGACTCTGATTTGTTTCAGTGCGACACCCGAATCTTGGCTCATCGCTTCAAGTAAATCCTTACTTTGATACGCTATTGCCTCTAATGCCGCACGTATAATATGACTTCGATTAACGCCTCGGGTTAATCCAACAATGGCCCCTCGGGCATCGGCATCCCAATATGGTGCACCTAGCCCAACAAAAGCGGGCACTAAATACACCCCATTAGTATCCGAGACTTTATTAGCAAAGTACTCTGTATCTTGTGAGTCTTGAATTAAGCCCATTTCATCCCGCAACCACTGAATAACCGCGCCGCCCATAAAGACAGCACCTTCCAAAGCGTAATTCACCGATAAATCAGCACCAATACCAATCGTAGTTAATAAACCATGGGTCGACGTAACAGCTTTGTCGCCAGTATTCATCAGTAAGAAACAGCCAGTACCATAAGTATTTTTTGCCATACCAGGCTCAAAACACAGCTGTCCAAATAAAGCAGATTGCTGATCGCCTGCCATACCAGCCACGGCAATCTCGCCACCCGCAATACTCGTCGTACCGTAAACCGCACACGATGGTTTCACTTCAGGTAACATTGCACGGGGAATACCAAAGGCATTTAACAGTTTTTCATCCCATTGCTGCTGATGAATATTGAATAGCATGGTACGAGATGCATTTGTTGGCTCAGTGACATGGACTTTTCCTTTGGTGAGTTTCCACACCAACCAAGTATCAATTGTGCCAAACAGTAAATCTCCCGCTTCAGCCTGTTCCCGCGCGCCTTCAACATTGTCTAATAGCCACTTAATTTTACTGGCCGAAAAATAAGGATCTAACACTAGGCCTGTTGATGACTTAATATCATCTTCTAAGCCATCAGCTTTAAATTGCTGACAAATGGCTTGGCTACGACGACATTGCCACACAATGGCATTGTGAATAGGTTTACCCGTGTGCTTGTTCCACACAACTGTCGTTTCGCGCTGATTAGTAATCCCAATAGCTGCAACATCATCACCACTGATCCCCGCCCTTGCGAGTACTTCAATTAATGATGAACTTTGTGAAGACCAGATTTCCATTGGATCATGCTCAACCCAGCCTGCTTGAGGATATATTTGAGTAAACTCACGCTGAGATACTGCCACCATATTGGCTTTATGATCGAAAACAATGGCTCTTGAACTGGTGGTACCTTGATCGAGCGCGATAACATATTTCTTTGAATTCATTTTTTGCCTTTCAATACCGAAGGTGCATTGTAATTAATGCTAGCACCATGTTCACTTCATCATAATAAGTTAAGACGGATATCGACTAATCACAAGTCACTTGTAACAAGGCGATTAATAATGTGATGAATTCAACACTCCATAATAGGTAACTAACCACACAACTCAGCATAGAATGCGGAATCTAGCGCAATAAAAAGCCCCGCAATTGCGAGGCTTTAAATGAATCTATCGTAATGGGCTAACTCATTACATTTTGTAGCTAAGTTGAATACCCGCTAACCATACGTCAGCTTCAACGTCACCGGTATAGTTAACCGACGCTAAACCCAATAAATCTTGTGTTTCATTGATTGGTGCATCACCGATACCTTTAAGGTAAGTCACAGCAAAATCAACGGTTAGGTTTTTAGTCGCTTGGTAGCCTGCACCCGCACTGAACCATAAGCGGTCAGAATCAGGAATCGTTGTCGAACGGTATTCGTCTTGAGCAGCGCCTTTATCTAAAGCCATACCACCACGCACTAACCACTTGTCGTTAAGTTGATAAGTCGTGCCTAAAGCAAAGCGCCAGTTGTCTTTAAAGTTTTCTTCTTTAACTAAATCAGATTCAAGGTCGCCAGTCGGCTTGTTTTCGCCAGGGAAATAAGCCACTAACTCTTCAAAAACGCTCCACTGAGTCCAGTTAACACTGGCGTGCATTGCCCAGTTGTCAGTGAACTGATGATGAGAAGCTAACTCAGCAAAAGCAGGTAGCTCAATCGGTAAGTAACCTTCGATGTAAACGTCTTGGCCGCCATCATAAAGTAAACCTGAAGCCTCGCCATCAAGTTCTAACTCAACACCGCTATGATAAGCAAAACCGACACGGTGAGTTTCGTTAATCTGCCAGCTAGTACCTAATTGCCAGCCAAACGCGATATCATCACCTTCCATGTATTTAAGGCTTGCACCAGCATCAGGCAACATTGGCGCTAAATCTGGCACAGCTTGCTTAACACCATCAATCCAACCTGGCATTGATGCGCCAACATGACCTTCGCCATATACAACACGTAAACCTGCACCGACACTGAATGCTTCGCTGATTTTGTAAGCAATGTTCGGGTTGAATTCAACAGTGGTAATACCGGTTTCTGAACCAAAAATTGCTGCTGCATGGTTAGCATCTAATTCTGTTGCTAATCCATAATTAGAGTTCACAGCTAAACCCCAAGTCCACTGATCATTCAGCTGATTTGAGTAATAAAAATTTGGCACTACAGCGTTACCGGCAATATCGATAGCATCTGCTGGCACCATAACAGGAGCGTCACCTAATAATGGAGAAGAAATACTGACATCACCCATCACATCAACATTTGGCATCACGTAAATCGCACCACCAGAAAGCTGACGACCTTCAAGGTACGTTAGCATTGCAGGGTTTCTTGCTTGAGCCGCAGCATTATCAGCCATAGCCGCTTCACCAGCAAAAGCACGACCTAAACCAGTCGAAGAATATTCAGCTAACTGGAATCCAGCAGCATTCACTTGAGTCGTTGCCCCGAAAAGCATGGCACTAACGGCCACAGTCAATATTGTCTTTTTCATTATTAGTCTCTGTTTATAGCAAATCTTATGTTTGCCTAATCTCTTACATCATTAGAGCAATTGCTCAATTTGAAATCGCGGCAAGTTTACTGATGCAGAATAAATTTACAACCAAAAGCCTTAAAACAGAGTAAATAACTACATTTTGATAATTAAGAAACATTTTAAGTGACATGTATCACACAATTTTTAATGAAAATGATGCGTTTTCAAAAAATTATTCGCTAAGCTTGGTACGATACAAAAACAAAACAATAGTTAAACTGTTATTTTTCATATGGATATAAAGTTAAAAATGTAAAACACTGGTTCGCTTAAACTGCCAGTGAATTCAGCTAAGCTTTTAACAAAAGACACCAGTACAAATATTAAACGTTTAAATACAGTAAGATAAAGTACAACTATTTTATGATGCCAATAAAAAAGCCTCAACTGATAGCAGTAGAGGCTTTGTCTAATATAATCTTGGTACACGTGTACGCTCAATATTCCATTTTATAATGGAATGACTTTTAAAAGCGTATTTAAGTCATGAAACTAACCACGCCAAGCTGGAATAGCGGCTTCATATTCAGTAATTGCTTGAGCATATTCAAGCGTTAAGCCAATCGCATCTAATCCATTTAATAGCTTATGTCTTGCTGATTCTGCAATAGTGAAACTAAACACACTGCCTGACGGTGAAGTCACAGTGAGTGATTCTAAGTTCACCGTAATTTCCGCACCTTCACTCGCCTCCACTTCAGCCATGAGCTGATTTACTTGCTCATGGGTAAGTTTGACAGGCAACAAACCATTGTTGATTGAATTACCATAAAAAATATCCGCAAATGTCGGTGCAATAACCACTCGTAAACCGAAATCTGCTAATGCCCATGGCGCATGTTCACGACTCGAGCCACAACCGAAGTTTTCTTGTGCTAAAAGGACTGACGCACCTTTATAGCGAGGTAAATTCAGCGAAAATGTTGGGTTATCTTGCTCACCCGCTTCATCTAAATAACGCCAGTCATGGAATAAATGCACTCCAAAACCGTCGCGAGTCACTTTCGATAAAAACTGCTTAGGAATAATTTGATCGGTATCGATGTTGGCACTATCAATAGCAACCGCTAAGCCTGTGTGTTCTGTAAAAGCTTGCATCTGTTTGTCCTTTTGCTTGACCGTTAGTAAGGCTTACGAATATCCACAAAGTGACCAGCAATAGCAGCTGCGGCTGCCATAGCTGGGCTCACTAAGTGAGTTCGACTACCACGGCCTTGTCGACCTTCGAAGTTACGATTACTGGTTGATGCGCAGCGATCGCCCGCTTCTAAACGGTCATCATTCATTGCTAAACACATTGAGCAGCCCGGTAAACGCCATTCAAACCCTGCTTCTAGGAACACTTTATCTAAGCCTTCAGCTTCAGCTTGAAGCTTAACTTGACCAGAGCCCGGCACCACAATCGCCACAACGCCATCAGCAACCTTGCGATCTTTTGCATGATAAGCAGCAGCACGTAAATCCTCGATACGGGAGTTAGTACACGATCCGATAAACACCTTATTAATTGGAATATCGACCATTTTAGTCCCTGACGTTAAACCAATGTACTTTAGTGCTTTTTCCATACTGCCACGTACAGTGGCATTAGATTCTGTGGCAGGATTTGGCACTTCTGCATCAATAGGCACGACTTGGCCAGGGTTAGTGCCCCAAGTTAATTGCGGGGCAATATCTGCAGCTTCTAATACCACTTCAGCATCAAACTGAGCACCTGCATCTGTTTTCAGTGCAGTCCAATCTTTTACGGCTTGTTCCCAGTCATCACCTTTAGGTGAAAACTCACGGCCTTCTAGATAATCAAACGTAGTTTGATCAGGTGCAACCATACCCGCTTTAGCGCCCATTTCGATGGCCATGTTACATAAGGTCATGCGGCCTTCCATTGATAAAGCTTCAATGGCTTCACCACAAAACTCGACAACATAGCCTGTGCCGCCATCCATGCCTAAGCGACCAATGATAGCGAGTACGATGTCTTTAGCAGTAATCCCTTCGGTTACATTGCCACGTACTTCCACTTTCATGGTTTTCGCTTTAAGTTGACGCAGGGTTTGCGTGGCTAATACATGTTCAACTTCAGAGGTACCAATACCAAATGCTAAAGCCCCAAAAGCACCATGGGTTGCGGTATGAGAGTCACCACACACAATGACTGTACCCGGTAAGGTAATCCCAAGTTCTGGGCCCATTACATGGACAATACCTTGATTTGGGTGGTGAATATCGTAAAGCTTGACGCCAAACTCTTTACAGTTTTGCGCTAAGGTTTCCACTTGAATACGCGCCATTGGGCTCATGGCATCTAAGCTTGCGCTCAAGGTAGAGATATTATGATCCATAGTGGCAAAGGTTTTTTCTGGCGCACGTAGTTTTCTACCCGCCGTTTTCAACCCACTAAAAGCTTGTGGGGACGTCACCTCATGTACCAAATGACGATCCACATAAATAATCGGCGCTTCTGCTTCTGGCGAAGCTAACACATGAGCATCCCAGACTTTTTCATATAAGGTTTGCGCTGAAACTTGATTGGCCATTAGACACCTTCCTTAACAGCATTTGCGATAAAGTCGCCCATTTCTGAGGTCGATTTCGCATTGTGACGCTCATCGCTACTTAATAACTCACCGGTCAAATACCCTGCCGACAATGCTTTACTCACCGCACGTTCAATTGCACTAGCTGCATCTTCAAGTTTTAAACTGTGACGAAGTAACAATGCCGCCGATAAAATTTGCGCCACAGGGTTTGCAATACCTTGTCCTGCGATATCAGGTGCACTGCCACCAGCAGGCTCATACATACCAAAACCTGAACTGTTTAAACTGGCTGACGACAATAAGCCCATAGAGCCGGTTAACATGGCAATTTCATCTGAAATGATGTCGCCAAATAAGTTTGAACATAACATCACGTCAAATTCATTCGGACGACGTAATAACTGCATTGTCGCGTTATCAATGTAGATATGCTCAAGCTCAACATCAGGAAAATCTTTCGCCACGCCTTCAACCACTTCACGCCATAGCACTGAACACGCAAGTACATTGGCTTTATCTACCGAAGTGACTTTTTTACTGCGACCTTGGGCGGCTTCAAATGCAATACGTGCAATACGTTCGATTTCACGGCGGCTGTAACGCATAGTATCGAAGGCTTCTTCATCAGCGCCTTCACCTTGGCGCCCTTTTGGCTTACCAAAATAAATACCGCCAGTTAATTCACGTACACAAAGCACATCAAACCCGCGAGATGAAATATCGCTGCGCAGCGGAGACATATGCTCAAGGCCTGCATGCAGTTTGGCTGGGCGTAAATTACAGAATAAATCAAAGTGACCACGTAATGGTAAAAGTGCGCCACGTTCAGGCTGATCGTTTGGTGCTAAATGCTCCCACTTAGGACCACCGACACTACCAAACAATACTGCGTCAGAAGCTTCACACCCCTTAAGGGTCGAATCAGGCAGCGGACAACCATGGTTATCAATGGCGATACCACCGACATCGTACTCAGCATATTCAATGTCTAGTTCAAATCTGGCTTCAACTTCTTTTAACACCTTACGTGCTTCAGCCATAACTTCTGGACCAATACCATCACCTGCTAATACTGCTACTTGATAACTCATACTCCACCTAACTCCCTATCTTTATGAATCTGTTGTTTATAATTGGCGACCTTATCTGCGCGGTATGTCAAATTCATCACATGCACTAATGCTTGCGCTGAAGACTCAACCACATCTGTCGCTAGACCAACACCGTGGAATGTCTGCTTATTGTACTCAGCAGTTATATCCACTTGACCTAATGCATTTTGGCCTTCGCCTTTTGCACCTAATTTGTAATTAGTAATATTGATGGTGCGGCCAGTAGCGCGAGCTATCGCGTTATACGCCGCATCAACTGGACCGTTACCGGTCGCAGCCTCTGTAATTTCTTTACCATCCACGATGATGCGAACCGTTGCCGTTGCGACACCTTCTGTCGAATCTGAATGCACCATTAGGTGCTCTAATGAATAGTTATCATCGTCTTGAGATTGCGCTTCCATAAACACCAATGCTTCAAGATCGTAATCAAACACTTGGCCTTTTTTATCTGCCAAGTTTAAGAACTGTTCGTACAAGGTATCCATATCGTAATCAGTTGCCTTGTAGCCCATTTCTTCCATACGGTGCTTAATCACGTGACGGCCTGAACGAGAGGTCATGTTTAAGTTATTACGATTTAAACCAATGCTTTCTGGCGTCATAATTTCATAGGTGTTCTTGGCTTTAAGCATGCCATCTTGGTGAATACCTGAAGAATGAGAGAATGCATTGGTGCCCACCACCGCTTTATTAGCTTGGATTGGCATATTACATAACTGACTGACAAGCGATGAGGTGCGGTGGATTTCTTTTGCATTGATATTGCTTTCAAGCCCTAGCAAATTCTTGCGCGTAGCAAGGATCATCGCGATTTCTTCTAATGAACAGTTACCTGCACGCTCACCAATACCGTTAACCGTACATTCAATTTGACGTGCGCCGTGTTCAACTGCAGTAATCGAGTTAGCAACCGATAAACCTAAGTCGTCATGACAATGCACTGAGATAACCGCTTGGTCGATATTTGGGACACGGTTGAATAAAGTTTGAATGATGCCACCAAACTCACTTGGTACTGTGTAGCCCACAGTGTCAGGAATATTAATCGTGCGCGCGCCTGCTTTAATTGCTTGCTCTACCATGCGGCACAAGTTATCAATTGGTGTACGTCCAGCATCTTCACAAGAGAACTCAACATCATCAGTAAAACGACGTGCGTACTTCACTGCGCTCACGGCCATTTCTAGCACATCATCAAAAGAGCGCTTTAATTTGCTCTCTACGTGAATCGTTGAAGTTGAAATAAAGGTGTGAATACGGAACTGATCTGCAACAGACATTGCTTGCGCTGCAGCATCGATATCTTTTTCTAATGCACGGGACAAAGCACACACGCGGCTATTTTTAATTGTCTTCGCAATAGTTTGTACCGACTGGAAATCACCAGGTGATGAAACAGGAAAACCGACTTCCATAACATCAACACCTAAACGTTCAAGCGCCAGTGCGATTTGCAGTTTTTCTTTGACCGTTAAACTCGCTGCTAACGCCTGCTCGCCGTCTCTCAATGTAGTATCAAATATTATGACTCTATTGGACATCAGTTTTCTCCATCGAACCTATTGTTCAAGTAAAAGTTTGTTCGCTTAGCTAACGATTTAATCCCATCTTTCTGGTCGTGCTTAAATCCAATTCGTTAGCTGTATTTGTTCGTTCAATTTGTTGCTTTAATTGGTCTGTTTTTAAAATCAATCGGTTCTAGAAACAAAAAACCCCGCGGCTGTTAGCGCGGGGTTTGTGAATGCCAGTAAACTTATTTAGCAAGTAACACAAAGGACTCCGCGCAAATATTGCGTAAGAGAAGAAGGAGACCTAGGAGAATGTTACCACTATAAATATTCATTAAAGTTAACTAATTATTCTTAAATTAAATTTTTCTATACCCACTTTTTAACGTGACCAGCCTGCTGTGTCAACCCCAATTTATTCATCTTTTTACCATTGGTTAAGAGAATACCTTAGGTTTGCTTAGCATAAATGGAGTAAAACCAATCTTTTTGAACACAACAACTAAGCGTAAAGCTTGATATACAGTGATTTAAGCATTTATTTTTACTCAGTTTTACATTGAAAAACAACCAAGTTAGCAACGGATAAAATTTGCATAAAAAAATTGAACAAGCATCCATCATTTTGATTATATAAAATATGAAATAAACTTAATCTGATTGCTATTACTGTAAGTCACAAGAAAGAATTTTTAGAAGTGAGTATCGTTCGAGAATTAAAACATTGGTTCAGGAGTGACAACGCAGCCTTTAGTGTTCATTAAAGGGTTCATTTTATGGAAGGACATTAGCAAAGGCACCATAAAAGGCGAAAGGACTAGTTCTCAATCAGGTATTGACTGATTTCATCTAAAAACGCATTACCGAAACGGCTTAATTTACGTTCACCGACACCATTGACCGCCAACATCTCGCCAGCACTGGTCGGCACCATGGCCGACATTTCGGCTAAGGTTGCGTCATTAAACACCAAGTAAGGTGGCACATCATGTTCTTCAGCTAACTCACGACGCAGTAACTTAAGACGAGCAAACAATTTGCGATCATATTGTTGTGGTGCACGTGATGAACTCGAACGGCGCTTGGTGGTCACTAACTGAATACGTGGCTCAGCTAGCTGCAAAGTCACATCGCCTCTTAATACTGGTCTTGCTGACTCGTTTAACTTAACCGATGAACCTCGAGTGATATCTTGGCTAGCCAGTCCACGATGAATGAGCTGACGAGTAACCGATAACCAATATTCATGACTATGCTCTTTGCCAATGCCCCAAGTCGATAACTTATTATGACCTCGGTCCATCACATTCGCGGCTTTTGAGCCGCGCAGTACATCAATCACCTGATTAACACCAAAGTGTTGATTAAGCCTAAAGATACAAGAAAGGACTTTCTTTGCATCTTCAGTACCGTCATAGCGCTTTGGCGGATCAATACAAACGTCACAGTTACCGCAAGGCTTATCTGCGCTTTCGTCAAAGTAATGCAATAACACTTGGCGACGACAAGTTTGCGCTTCAGCAAAAGCCGCCATGGTATTCATTTTATGAAACTCAACATCTTGCTGTGGCCCTGGCTCTGATTGCTCAATCAGATGTTTTACGCGGCCAATATCTGCCGGGTCAAACAACATATACGCTTCGGCATCTAAGCCATCACGCCCAGCACGGCCGGTTTCTTGATAGTAAGATTCGACACTTTTGGGAATATCGTAATGCACCACAAAGCGAACATTGGACTTGTTAATCCCCATACCAAACGCAACCGTTGCGACCACAATGTCAATTTTGTCTTTTAAAAACTTATCCTGAATATCAATGCGCTCTTCTTGAGTCATGCCCGCATGATATGCCGCAGCACTAAAACCTTGCAGTTTTAGCCTGTCAGCGACTTCGTCGACTCGGCGACGACTACTGCAGTAAATGATGCCATTACTGCCTTTTTGCAATTGTAAAAATTGCTTAAGTTGATTGGCAGCATTGAGTTTTTCAACCACGGTATATCGAATATTCGGTCTATCAAAGCTCGATAAAAGACAAAACGGCTGAATTTGCAGGCGCTGACAAATGCTGTCTCGGGTCGCTTGATCTGCGGTGGCCGTTAGTGCCATCAAAGGAATATAAGGAAATATCTGTTTTAACTGCCCAAGTGCGGCGTACTCAGGTCTAAAGTCATGTCCCCACTGGCTGATACAATGCGCTTCATCAATAGCAAATAATGACACATTGAGTTCATGTAAGCGCTCGATAAAGTCAGGTCTTAATAAACGCTCAGGAGAGACATAGAGTAATTTAATTTCGCCTTGATGAAGACGACGTAAAATAGCCACGGTTTCATCGCGCGGAAGAGAAGAGTTCAAATAAGCGGCTGCAACGCCCGATTGCGTTAAGCTATCAACTTGATCTTTCATCAAGGAAATCAAAGGAGAAACAACAACAGTTAAACCCGGAAGAATTAATGCTGGCAGCTGGTAGCACATACTCTTGCCGCCACCCGTAGGCATAATCACCAAGGTATCTTGACCACTTAGTGTCTGCTCAATAATCTCTCGTTGCCCTTCGCGAAAATCACGGTAACCAAAAATTTGTTGTAACTGATGCCCAAGCACATCCTGCGACTCATGTTGAGAATCAGCGGGGGCAATGTCGATTTGATCTATCGCTTGGCTTGAGCTTGAACTGGAAATAGGGCTATCCATCTATTGGGCTGCAGATAAGAAGCATCATTTTAAAGCACTGCAGTGCAGATGTCTCGACTCAATATGATTAAGCCAGCTTTAACTGCTCAAATATGCATCATTGATTTTATAAAGCTAATTAAGTTAGATTAAATACTCTAGGGTCTATTGATCTTTCAAGGTTGTTTTTACAACGAGTTGTTGGCCATTCTATGCATCAAGGTCGCAAGGCAGAGACTTTGTAGTGTAGTTATTCTACATAATAAGTCGATACCGCAGTAAAAATAACCAACAAACGCTGCACGAAGGGTTCGACTAAAAGCGTTTTACTCTTTGTTGGATAAATTTTGCTTAGATGACTAGGCATCAATTCATCCGCCTCGATTAAAACGCTTTTATTTCGAACAAAATTCAACCAGAAAAGTTCAATAGACCCTAGCTAATTAAAAGCATGTTTTTACAGATAAAATAACAATAAAAAGGCTATCTATGACCACGGAAGTTCAATTAAATGCCCTAAAACAAGTGGCTGAAATTTTTGATAAGCATGTGCCATTTCATAATCTTTTAGGATTAGACATTAAACGCTACGACACTGAAGGTGTTGAGGTTGTCATTCGAATGAAGCCTGAACTCATCGGCAATATACATCAAAATATTCTCCATGGCGGTGTCACAGCCACCTTGCTCGATGTGGTTGGCGGGTTAACCGCATTTGCTGGGTTAGTTTCAAGTCGAGAAGATTGGACAATAGAGCAATTAGAAAAACGCTTAACCACCTTAGGTACCATCGACATGCGTGTAGACTTTTTACGCCCTGGTCGCGGTGAAGTATTCACAGGCACAGGTTGTGTTATTCGCTCAGGAAACCGCGTTTCAGTATGCCGTATGGAACTGCATAACGAAGAAGGCACCCATTTAGCATTTGGCACGGGCACTTATATGGTCGGCTAATGTGATGGTTTAATATAAGGAACTAGGCGCTAATATGATGAACTTGGGTAATATTGCACTAGTTCATCACGTACCTGAGAGACATCATGAAACAAATGATTACGCTAATAACTTGAGTGATCATCCCGAGCAACCTACAATCGCCCTTTCTTTATTTCCGCGCAGTTGGTTTCCATGCAAGATCTTGAACACCGTAAAGGCATTGCCCTTGCCATTTGTGCCTATTTCCTTTGGGGAATTGCGCCGCTTTATTTTAAATTATTAAGCGATGTGTCTGCATTTGAAACTTTGGCTCACCGTGTTGTGTGGTCATTTTTCTTTATCATTATCTTAATGCAGTTTATCGGTGGATTTTCGCGCCTGAAACTCGTTCTGAAACAGCCCAAACAACTGCTGGTGTTAACCGTAACCTCGGTACTGATTGCTGTTAACTGGCTGATTTTTATTTGGGCGATTAATAATGACCACATGCTAGATGCAAGCTTAGGCTATTTTATTAATCCATTATTCAATGTGTTACTTGGCATGGTGTTCTTATCTGAGCGACTTAGAAAACTGCAATGGGTGGCAGTGGCGCTTGCCAGTATTGGAGTGCTGATCCAACTTATCTCGTTTGGTTCAATTCCACTGGTATCGCTGGCTTTAGCCTGTTCTTTTGGTTTTTATGGCTTATTGCGTAAAAAGGTCAACATTGATGCAAAAACCGGTTTGCTGGTTGAAACTGCGATTTTGTTGCCGGTGGCGTTAGGCTATTTAATGCTGACATTAGATACGGCAACAGCAAACATCTTTACCAATGATCTGACGATGAACTTAACCCTTATCGCTGCCGGTATTGTCACTACAGTGCCACTCCTGTGTTTTGCAGGAGCTGCGATGCGCATTCCATTATCCATGCTGGGCTTCTTCCAATATATCGGCCCGAGTATCATGTTTGTGCTGGCGATATTTTTATACAATGAACCTTTTGATATTGAAAAAGGCATTACCTTCGGCTTTATTTGGAGTGCACTGCTGATCTTTACCACTGACATGGCACTGCAACGCAGACGACGTTTAAAGCAGACTTAATCTTAATCTAGCAACGCAGTGATGCTAGCCATTGCTGTTTGCGGATTTTCCACTGACAATAATAGCGAATACCCTTTGTCAGTTGGCACAAGCAGCACACCTTCATTAGTTGTTACCGACACTAAGGCTTTATCGCCGTTTTTAAGCGTAAACCAACCTAAAGAGTATCCAGTCAGACCCAATCCATTAGTTCGTCTACTAGGGGTGAATTGAGGCGCTTGTGATAGGTTTATTAACTGCGCTTGCTGCCAATCCACCTCGCCCGCCTCAAACTGTTGACCATATAATGGAATATTCACCTCAACAGCACCCGACTGACTTACCGATACCCTTGCCTGGCTCGATTGATACATGGTGACCGAAAACAAAGCGAAAACTGCAATAATGATCCCTAAGCTTGAATAAAACGCCGCACTCGGCAATTTTTTTACTTTGAGCAGTATCGTTAACAGCACTAAGCCAATTAACAAGCCAATAAAATTCGCCATGGCATTACTAGAGAGTCCTGCAAGTTCAATATTCATCATTTTTCCAAAGGCTTATAAGTGCTAATAGCGAGCTGATAGTTTTGTCGAGCATAACAAAAATGCCACCCATGTATGACCATGAAGTGGCATTTATTACGTCAAATTTGTTAGGTTTATAAATCTAACGCTAAAATTTTTGATTTACGCTGAAAGTTATAAAGCTGTTTTTTCACATTCGGCAAAGCATCAACTTCAACGATATTAAAGCCATGTTCTAAGAACCAATGAATACTACGCGTGGTTAATGCAAATAAGCGTGAATAACCGCGCACTCTCGCCTGACCAATGATGTTATTCAATAACACACTGCCACGATCCGCATCACGATAATCAGGATGCACCACTAAACATGCAAACTCACCGGCATTGTCTTCTTCAAAAGGATACAAAGCCGCACAACCAATCACTAAACTGTCACGCTCAATCAGCATGAACTGTTCAATTTCCATTTCAAGTTGCTCACGTGAACGACGTACTAAAATACCTTGCTCTTCTAATGGGCGGATTAAATCCAATACCCCACCGATATCGCCAATATTAGCCCGTCTTAAACGTTCAGCACTTTCAGTAACAATTTGGGTACCAATACCTTCACGAGAGAACAGCTCTTGCAGCAAGGTACCATCTTCTAAATAACTGACTAAGTGACAACGCGGAACCCCATTTCGACAAGCATCAATACTGGCTTTTAAAAATGCCATAGTACCAACACAAGCTTGCCCAGCTTGATTCATCTCATCCCATATGGTTTGCGCACCATTTGGCATAAGCTCAGCAATCACTTCACCTGCTTGATCTAAAATACCGTGGGTGCTACTAAAGCCGATAATCTTGTCTGCTTTCAATTTTATCGCAACTTTGGTGGCAACCTCTTCCGCTGTTAAGTTAAAGCACTCACCAGTCACTGAGACCGCCATAGGGCCCATCAACACAATACAGTTGTTATTCAACTGACGCTCAAGTCCTTGGGTATCAATACGACGAACTTTACCCGTTAGGCAAAAATCAACACCATCATCGATACCTAGAGGCTGTGCGATAACAAAGTTGCCACTGACTAAGTTAATTTGCGCATTTTGCATCGGCGTATTGCCAAGGCTCATTGATAACCGAGCGGTAATATCAAACTGCACCGCACCTGCTACTTGTTTAATGACCTTTAGCGAGTCTTCATCAGTAATACGAACGCCGTTGTGATAACTCGGTTCAATGTTTGCATCATGAAGCGCTGCATCAATCTGCGGCCTAGCGCCATAGACCAGTACCACTTTAATACCTAATGAATGCAGCAGCGCAACATCGTTTAAAATACTGCGGAACTGGTTATGTAATAGCGCTTCACCGCCTAACATGACAACAAAGGTTTTACCCCTATGTACGTTGACATACGGCGCAGAATGACGGAAGCCATCAACAAGTTCTGTGGTTCTCAAAGGCACATTAACCCCTAACAAGTAAACTAATCGGTTTTATTAGCGCATCCGCCAACAATATAATTAATCAATAATATTGCATTTAAATTCACTTTAAAAGCATTATATTGGTCTAGCTAAGACTTTTTATTCTTTTACGAGTGAATACTTATTGATTACGGCTAACAATTTACTACTCAATCATCTCCACTCTATTCAAACAAGTCGCATTTGCTTTGTTTAAACACATCAACAATAGCAACAGAATAAGGCGATCATTCGTCAGTGTTAACACATTTTTGCACACACTATTCAAACGAAGGACACACAGTATGATTTATGACTCTAGTCAACCAGTGCACTGCTAGGTCATTTTAATCAGGCTATTGTGGTGAAACAGAAGGCGCCAGCCACTAAATCGGCAGCCTAGTCCCATAAGATGACAGAATGACTACCAAACTTGGATTAGTAAATTCAACGGCTGTAAAGATATCTTGCTAGTTTTAAAGGTGAGTTTCAGTGACGTTGACTAAGTTTTGATAAAGCGAGAGCGTGCTTATACAAGTAAAAGCTAGGGCTGGTTAACTGAAAAAAAGCCAAAAAAAAGCCCCAATAAAGGGGCTTTTTAAAAGATGCGAATCAATTACTTGATTTTAGCTTCTTTGTACATAACGTGCTGACGAATAACTGGATCAAATTTCTTGATTTCCATTTTTTCAGGCATGTTACGCTTATTTTTTTCAGTAGTGTAGAAGTGACCAGTTTTAGCACTAGATACTAATTTGATCTTCTCACGATTACCTTTAGATTTAGCCATTTTCTATTATACCTTCTCGCCGCGGGCACGAAGTTCTTTAACTACAACTTCAATACCTTTTTTGTCGATGATACGGATACCTTTAGTAGATACACGTAGTTGCACGAAGCGTTTTTCTTCTTCTAACCAAAAACGGTGGTTTTGTAGGTTAGGTAAAAAACGACGACGAGTCGAATTTTTAGCGTGCGAACGGTTGTTACCAACCATAGGCTTCTTGCCAGTAACTTGGCATACTCTTGACATGTCAATCTTCTCCAAAAACAATTTTAAAACGCTCGAGCATTTATGTGCCTCGTGTGGCCGTCGCCCGAGGCACAAAGAGGGCGCATTTTATACACGATAACAAAACTAAGATCAAGCATTGTTTATAATATCCACCCGCGTTCAGCGAAGGATACTATCTCTTGATCGCCTACAACCATATGATCTAATAGAGAAACATCGATAGTTGAGAGGGCTTTTTTTAATCTGTCAGTAATTTGCCGATCTGCCTGACTTGGCTCTGCAATGCCAGACGGGTGATTGTGACACACTATGACTGCCGCAGCCTTTTTCTCCAGCACTAAGCTCACCACTTCACGTGGATAAACTGATGCCGAATTAATCGTTCCGCGGAATAATTCTACGAACTGAATCACTCTATGTTGGCTATCCAACAATAATAATGCGAACACTTCATAGGATCGGTCTGCTAATTGTCTCATTAAATAGTCCCGAGTTAAATCAGGATTTATTAAAATTTGCCCTCGATGCATATTTTCTTCAAAAATTCGCTTCGAAATCTCGGATGCAGCCTGTAATTGAGCATATTTAACTGGACCAATACCCGCCAATTTGCACACTTGTGATTTTGGCGCTGCAAATAATGGCCTTAATCCACCAAACTGGCTGATCATCCCTCGGGCCAAATCAACCGCATTATGTCCCGCTAACCCATTACGCAGTAATACCGCCAATAACTCTGCATCAGATAAATGCCCCGCACCGTGCTTTAATAGTTTATCTCTCGGTCCTTCTCCCTTTGGCCAATCTTTAATTGCCATAAACACTCCCTTGTTTATTGCTTCTATAATCTAGGTTAACGAGTTAACTCTTTTCTTTATGACCTTTTATGGCCACTTGCGACTAAAGAGTATGGTCTAAATTTTTAAATTCGGATCATCCCCCATTAATCGGATTGTGATATCGTAGCGGCAATAAAGTGAATAGCAGGATTAAGCACAACATGCTGACAAATAAAAATGTCCTATTAGGAATTGGTGGCGGTATTGCAGCGTACAAAAGCGCTGATTTAATTCGTCGTCTTAAAGAGCGCGGCGCTGATGTCCGTGTGGTCATGAGCCAAAGCGCAATGGAGTTTATTACTCCACTGACGATTCAAGCCTTGTCAGGCCATCCTGTAGCCTCTGATTTACTTGATCCAGCAGCTGAAGCAGCAATGGGGCACATTGAGCTAGCACGTTGGGCTGACGTCGTAATTGTCGCACCAGCAACCGCCAACCTCATTGCCCGCATTAATGCAGGCATGGCAGATGAGCTGTTAACCACAACCTGCTTAGCCACTGAAGCACCTGTAATTGTATGCCCTGCGATGAATCAACAGATGTATCGTAATCAAGCCACTCAAGAGAACCTGGCCAATATTGCCCGCAAAGGAATCACAGTTTGGGGCCCAGCAAGTGGCGATCAAGCTTGTGGTGAAGTCGGCCCTGGCCGTATGCAAGAACCACTAGCGATTGCTGAACAATTAGTGCAATTTTTTGGCCCTAAACCACTCACAGGTCATAAACTACTATTAACTGCAGGCCCAACACGCGAACCTATTGATCCAGTGCGATACATATCGAATCACAGCTCTGGCAAAATGGGCTTCGCATTAGCCACTGCAGCCACCCAAATGGGCGCTGAAGTCACTTTAGTGACAGGACCGGTTAACTTAGCCACTCCGCTAGGTGTGACAAGAATTGATGTTGAGTCAGCACAAGATATGCTTGATGCCGTGATGGATAATGTCGATAACCAAGATATTTTTATCGGTTGCGCTGCAGTCGCAGATTATCGAATTGCAGAAGTGGCCGAGTCAAAAATTAAAAAGTCATCAGAGAATATGCAGCTTGCGCTTGTGCGCAACCCTGATATCTTAGCCAGCGTTTCCGCGCTGACTAAACGACCTTTTACTGTAGGTTTTGCAGCAGAGACCGATAACGTAGAAGAATATGCACGCGGAAAGCTTGAACGTAAAAAGTTGGACTTAATTGCCGCTAACGACGTATCAATAGCAGGTCTTGGATTTAATGCCGACGCCAATGCATTACATGTTTTTTGGCAAGACGGTAGTCAACAACTGCCTGCAACCGATAAACTGACGTTGGCAAAACAATTACTTACTCTGATAGCGACAAAAATAAAAACATCATGAAAACACCTGTAGAACTCAAATTACTCGACTCACGCATCGGCAGTGAGTTCCCATTACCAAGCTATGCCACACCGGGCAGCGCTGGCATGGACCTACGCGCCATGATTGATACCACCATGGTGATTGAGCCTGGTAAGACAGTATTAATCCCTACAGGGGTTGCAGTGCACGTGGCAGATCCAAGCTTAGCGGCTGTCATTTTACCTCGCTCAGGGTTAGGCCATAAGCACGGCATCGTGTTAGGTAACTTAGTCGGCTTAATTGATTCAGATTACCAAGGCCCATTAATGGTTTCTTGCTGGAACCGCAGTGATAAGCCATTTACCTTAGAAATCGGAGACCGATTAGCACAGCTCGTTTTTGTCCCCGTAGTACAAGCACAATTTACCTTAGTCGATGAGTTTGATACCTCAGATCGTGGTGAAGGTGGATTTGGTCACTCAGGTACCAAGTAACCTTTACAAGTAGTCACAAGCCTAGGAATAACAAATGGCGGCTAGCCCAAAAATAAATCGTCGTGAGCACATTTTACAATGTCTTGCGCACATGCTGGAAACCAGCCCTGGCCAACGGATAACCACAGCTAAATTAGCCGCGGAAGTTGGTGTTTCTGAAGCGGCGCTTTATCGCCACTTTCCAAGTAAAGCAAGAATGTTTGAAGGTCTAATAGAATTCATCGAAGATGCAATTTTGTCTCGACTTAATATCATCATGGATGAAGAAAAAGACACCATGAAACGCTGTGAGTTAGTCCTGCAGTTACTGTTGGTTTTTTCAGAACGTAACCCGGGTATTTCACGGGTACTGAATGGCGATGCGCTATTAGGTGAAAATGAACGTTTACGTAGCCGTGTCAGCGGGTTATTTGCCAAAATTGAAACTCAAATCAAGCAAATATTACGTGAGAAAACACTACGCGAAGGTCATGGTTTTAACTTAGACGAAGCCATTTTAGCCAATCTACTTTTAGCTATCGCAGAAGGCAGAATCGCTCAGTTCGTGCGCAGTGAGTTTAAGCAAAAGCCGACAGAACACTTCGATGAACAGTGGCAGTTTGTGCAGCAACAATTATTACGTAGCTAGCACAATATACAAAGCAAGCTATTATATAGTTAAAACCAATTAGCGTATCTTGAAGGTGCGCTTTTTTTTATCTTAAATATTCAAAGGACTGAAATGAAAAATTTAACGCTCGGTTTATTGCTACTAATGTTTTCAACATTTCCAGCACAATCAATGATTCAGACTACCTCTAAAAGTTTGGTCAACACTTGCGAAACAAAAGAATGTCATAATTACTTTGTTAAATACAAAAATTTCTCAAAGCAAGGATATGTAGGGGCCATGTATGTGTTAGCCGAATTTTATTACCAAGGATACGGAACGCCACAAAATACCGAAAGAGCTTTAAAATGGTATAGGAAAGCATCTAAATTCAACTCTGCTCATGCGCAATTCAAAGCCGGTGTCATTTACTTAAAAGAAGGTGAGTTTCAAGATATTGAACGTGGTATTAAATACCTTAAACAAGCTAGCAAAAATGACTTTAATGCAGCCAATCACCTCCTTGGGTTGGTATATCTTGAAGGTAAATTAGTTGATAAAGATATCGACAAAGCACAATCTTACTTAACTTTCTCATACGACAACAAATACCCTGATACAGTGAAGTTTATTGCCATCAATAAAGATGATACCAATTTTGCCCAAATTTTCGAGTCTGCGCCGTTAAGGCTTCAAGAGATACAGGTGCCGAAAAATGAGATGGAAACAATCAATGTAACAGCACCAAAACTCACTGAGGTCTTTGAGCTACAAATTTCAATTTTTAACTCTACATATCCAAATGGGAGAAGAGGGACTGGAACCAATATACCCGGTAGAACTTGTGAAGAAATGATCTCTTGTGGTGTAGAAGCCAGTCGAGAAAGAATACGCGACTTCTTCTTAATGGGTTGGTAAAACAAGAATCCCTGAAATAAAACTTAAGTATTGCAAAATTCAATTATCAACTTAGAATGCGTTTTTATACATAACAAAAACGCAACATCAAGGAAGATTTATGAGGTTTGCAATTCTAAGTTTTGTATTGATTTTTTTCTTACAAATCAATACAACTTCTGCTGCTCCAAAAAATACAATCAAAGAATTCAGTGCATCTGCTGAGTTCACCGAGATCAAAATATCACCGGAAGGCGATTACCTATCAGGTGTCGTTATCGATAAAGAAAGCGATAAACGCACACTCATCATTGTTGAATTAGAAACTCTCAAACCGACTTACATTGTCAACTTCAAAGGCAAGGGAGAAGTCGGCAACTACCACTGGGTTAATGCCGATCGTATTGTGGTTCAAAAAACGTATAAACGAGTCCGCTTTGAAACTTCTTCTTACCGCGGCGAAATGCTTGCCGTAAATGCCGATGGTAGTCGCTCGGAATATATTTTTGGGTATAAAGAAGGCTTAAGAGCATCGGGTTACGTACTCGATACATTACCTGAAGATAAAAAGAAAATTTTAGTCATGGTATATCCATGGACTGGCACTAATAATGCTGCAACATCAGTTTATGAAGTCAACGTCTATAACGGCAAACGCAAAAAGTTGACGGTTTCTCCTATCAGTAATGCAAACTTTCTTGCCGATCACGATAAAAATATTCGATTTAGTTATGCGAGCGATCGTAAAAATAATCATCTAGTTTACTATTTCGATGAAAAATTAGATAAATGGGTTTCTGCAGCAAGTTTCATTGAAGGGCTGGAAGAGTTTTACCCACTTGCATTTTCTGAGGACGGAAATTCTATTTATGCTTCAGCGATTGAAAATAAGCAAACAAGAGCGATTTATCAAATCAAGTTACCTTCTGGCGAGCGTGAAAAGATAATTCAACACCCGGTGGTAGATCCATCCGAAATCTATATCGATGATCAAACAAAACTGCTTTATGCGGTTGAGTTTGAAAATGGTTACCCAGAATATGAGTTTTTGGATAAAGATAGCTCAAAGGCTAAACAGTTAAATCAATTAATGATGGCTATACCTGATCATCGTGTTCGTATTGTAAGTGAAACACTTAATGGCGAAAAAATGGTTGTTCTCGCCATGAATGATAAAAACCCAGGTGACTATTACCTTTTTGATACTAAGAATAAGAAAATAAAATATCTATTTTCTGAAAAAAGTTGGTTAGACCCAAGCCATATGTCTGAGGTAAAACCTATTGAATTTACTAATCGCTATGGCGCTAAAATTCACGGTTACTTAACTCTCCCTAAAGGTATTGAACACAAGAACATGCCATTTGTAGTTAACCCTCATGGCGGACCTCACGGACCTAGAGATTACTGGGCGTTCAACTCAGAGAATCAACTGCTAGCACAAAATGGAATCGCTGTTTTACAAGTTAACTTTACAGGCTCTGGTGGCTACGGAAAGCAATTTGAAGAAAATGGATACCGAGCATGGGGAACAAAAATTCAATACGACATCATTGACGGAACCAAGTTCATCATTGAGCAAGGCTTAGCAGACAAAGAAAGAATATGTATTTCGGGTGGTAGCTTTGGTGGGTACTCATCACTTATGGCACCAACAATCGAACCCGATATGTATAAGTGTGCGATCGGTACAGCTGGTGTATACGATCTAGAAGAACTGTTTGATAACGGTGACATTCCAGAATCTTATTCAGGCGGAGCTTTTTTAGATACTGTCTTAGGTGATGATAAAGCAAAGCTTAAAGCTATGTCACCAAGCCATAACGTTGATAAATTGAAAGCCAATATTTTATTACTACATGGCGAAGAAGACGTTCGTGCGTCAATGGAACAATTTGAAGCGATGACAGATGCTTTAGATAAAGCCAACTATCCATACCAGCAGCATGTGTGGGATAAAGCAGGTCATGGATTTTATGTCCCAGAAAGCCGGGAAGAATACTTTCAATTATCACTTAAGTTTTTAAAAGATAATTTAAAATTATAATCATCCTCTAACACCAAAGCCGATACTTGACTAAAAAGGTCGGCTTTTTTTATTTCAATAATATTAATTTGACTCAAATCACGTTATTATCCCCGTCCCTTATGCTTACTGGGCTATTTGCTCTAACTCAGCACTAAGACGATTTATAACATACACTCAGTAATAAGTTTGACCATTGTGGTTGGAGGATAAGATGGCATTAAGTGACGCAGCAATAAAAGTTAAAGCAGCACTAACTGAGCAAGGGCTTGAAACCCCGATGCTGCCGCAAACTCATACTCCTGAAGTGCGTAAAGAGAAAATTGAGCATCACATGAAAGAAGTGCTAACCCTAATGGCGTTAGACTTATCAGATGACAGCTTAATGGACACACCACGTCGAATCGCAAAGATGTATGTTGATGAGATATTCTCTGGTCTTGATTATCAAAACTTCCCTAAAATCACCGTCATCGATAACAAGATGGGCGTTGATGAAATGGTGCGAGTACAAGATATTAGCCTCACCAGCACCTGTGAACACCATTTAGTAACCATTGATGGTTACGCTACTGTCGCTTATTTGCCACGTACCAAAATTATTGGCCTGTCGAAGATTAACCGCATTGTGCGCTTCTTTGCCCAGCGCCCACAAGTGCAAGAAAGGCTGACTCAGCAAGTGCTGGTTGCCCTGCAAACCTTGCTTGAAACCAAAGATGTGGCAGTAAAAATGGATGCTGTACATTACTGCGTTAAATCTCGCGGTGTGATGGACTCCACCAGCTCAACCACCACCACTGCATTAGGCGGGATTTTTAAATCTAACCCTGCTACCCGCGCTGAGTTTTTACACCAATCTAAGTGCTAATTTACTCGGTATAAATGGGCAGCATTGCCAAACGACAGAATCAAAAAAGCCAGTCATATGACTGGCTTTTGCTTTTAGCTTATAGTGAAGACGGATTAAATACCGTATTGCTCGCGGTAAGCACTCACTGACGCTAGCTCTTTTTCCATACCTGGTTTTTCAGATAAGTAGCTAATCAAGTCAGACAGCTTAACGATAGATACGATGTCACAGCCAAAGTCGCGCTCAACTTCTTGAATCGCTGACAACTCGCCTTTACCTTTTTCTTGTCTATCAAGCGCAATTAACACACCCGCTAAGCTGGCATCGTGTGCAGCAATGATTTCCATCGACTCACGGATAGCTGTACCTGCGGTGATCACATCATCCACTAACATGATTTTACCCGCTAGCTCGCTACCCACTAATGAACCGCCTTCGCCATGGGTTTTCGCTTCTTTAC
Source organism: Shewanella sp. 10N.286.51.B7 (assembly GCF_002873615.1). Lineage (NCBI taxonomy): Bacteria > Pseudomonadati > Pseudomonadota > Gammaproteobacteria > Alteromonadales > Shewanellaceae > Shewanella > Shewanella sp. 10N.286.51.B7. Next base: position 141,702 of record NZ_MCUF01000020.1, on the reverse strand, counting down.
GGTTAAAGCAGTAAGGCACATCCACATCGTGATGATCACATAAAGCCACAACGGTAGTTGTCGCAATCGGGATACCTTTATAAGCAGGACCAAACACTAAATCGTAGTCGATACCAGAATCAACCAATGCAGCAGCATAAAAACGACCTAAACGCGCTAAATCACGACCCGTGTTAAATAAACCCGCATTGAAAAAGTAAGGGCTAGTACGGCCTGATTTTAAGGTGAACTCACCAAAGCGTAATACCTGACGCTCAAGAGCGAATTCAATAAACTCACGTTGATATGCTTTCACATTATCTCCTTAACACTGTTATCTATTTTTTATTTAATGATGATTAAGCCTAAATAAAGCTTAAAAAAAGGGGCTCTTATTAACAGAGCCCCTTAATCAAATACGTTTTAGCTTAATGCCGCTTTTTGCGTATCGACAATTTCGCGAATGCCGTGCTTCGCAAGCTCAAGCAAGTTTAATAACTCTTCATGGCTGAATGGCTCACCTTCGGCAGTGCCTTGGATTTCAATCATCTTGCCAGTTTCAGTCATCACAACGTTCATGTCTGTTTCAGCAGCGCTATCTTCGATGTATTCTAAATCGCAGATTGGCTCACCTTTGTAAATACCCACACTTACAGCAGCAATTAAGAACTTAAGCGGGTTAGTTTTTAAAATGCCTTTACCACGCGCCCAGTTTAATGCATCGACTAATGCAACACAGGCACCAGTAATCGCAGCAGTACGTGTACCACCATCAGCTTGAATCACATCACAATCGATAACGATAGTGTTTTCACCTAAGGCTTTCATGTCTACAGCAGCACGTAATGAACGGCCGATTAAGCGTTGGATTTCTTGAGTACGACCAGACTGTTTGCCACGAGCCGCCTCACGTTGCATACGACTATGAGTAGAACGAGGAAGCATACCGTACTCAGCAGTCACCCAACCTTGACCTTGGCCTTTAAGAAAACGCGGTACGCCTTCTTCAAAGCTTGCAGTACATAACACTTTAGTGTCACCAAACTCGACCAACACCGAACCTTCAGCGTGAGCTGTAAATTGACGAGTAATCGTAACTGGACGAGATTGTGCAGGTGTTCTGTCGCTTGGACGCATATGCATTTCCTATTGTGTGGGATCAGTGACTAAATTGGGTTTTAAGCTGAAATTGGCTGTAAATTATCGTTCAATCGACGTCTCAATCAAAACAAAACCAGCAATCAACGCTCATAATTGAACAGCATTATAGTGACTTGTTAGCCTTGATGCCACGTCAAACAAAACCCTTATTGGATTTTTATTAACAAAACGGCACACTGGTAGGCGGAATGTGACTCATGCTTTAAGGGAAATGATGAAAATAGCCATCTTTGGTGCAGGTTCAACAGGATGTTACTTAGCCGGCGAATTACTCATGGCTAAACTCGATGTCAGCTTAATTTGTCGCGAGCGGATTAAACGCAGCATTGCCGACAATCAAGGCATCACGCTCACAAGCTACCAAGGCTTACATCAAAAAGTCATGCCGAACGCACTGTTTACCGAAGTTGAAGCAGACACACCCAAATTCGATTTGATTTTTGTCACCTTAAAATGTCATCAAGTTCGCGAGATTAGTGAGCAACTACTGCTGTTATCCCACCAGCAAAGCACCATAGTATTAATGCAAAACGGCTTAGGCAGTTTAGATGAAGTTAAGCAAGCACTCGCTAACATCTCATCGCAGCCAAGACTGCTGATACAAGGCATAACCCCGTTTAATGTCCTGCAAAAACAGCAAGCGACATTTCATAAGGGCACTGAAGGCGAATTCATTTTTGCCAACACGCCCCATACGCAAACTGTTCAACAAGCAATGCAATCCGCAGGACTAACATGCACACTAGTTGATGACATGGCGCCAATCATTTACGGCAAACTACTGCTTAACCTCAATAATGCGCTCAATGCCATCACCGATGTACCCATTAAGCAGCAACTGAGTCAAAAACAAACTCGTAAACTATTAAGCCTTGCGATGAAAGAATGGTTAGCAGTGTGTCAAAAAGCACGTTTACCGCTAGCGCAATTTACCAAAGTAAAACCTCAATGGTTGCCACTGATATTATCGCTGCCTGATGGTTTATTTACTTTACTGGCAAAGCAGATGCTCGATATCGATCCTCAAGCGCGTTCATCCATGTGGGAAGATATTCAAGCTAAACGTAAAACCGAAATAGACTACCTCAACCAAGCAGTTGTTGAATTAGGTAAGCAATATCAAGTCAACACGCCCGTTAACGCGGCTATTTGTGCCGGTATCAAAAAACTCGAACAAGGTATACCAGTCAATATCACAGAGCTTTTATAACACCCCTATAGCGAGCTTTTTTAATGAGCTTTCTCTAAAAGCATTTATAAAAATGCTATTTGATGAACCCTCAGCATCAAAACCTAATAGCAGAATAATAAAAAGGCCGATACTCACTAAGAGCATCGGCCTTTTTATCTATTAGCCCAATAAAGCGCTAACTCAAACTAATTAGCATTTACTTGTTCTTTTTAAGCATAGGTAAAATCAGCAGCGCAATACCCACAACTAAAAACGGAATACTCAGTAACTGCCCTGCACTCATGGTCCACTCAGTGGCATAAGCTGCTTGCTTCACTTTGACCATTTCAATGGCCCAACGCGCACTGAATACGCTACATAAGAACAAGCCGAAAATAACGCCGTGCTTTTCTTTTAAATTAGTAAACTTATAAACCGCATATAAACTAATGAAAATAACCAAGTAGCTGATGGCTTCATAAAGCTGCGCAGGATGGCGCGGTAGTAAGTCCACTCGCTCAAAAATAATGCCCCAAGGTTTAGTGGTAGGCAGACCTAAAATCTCAGAGTTGGCAAAGTTAGCCATACGCACAAAGAAGCCAAATATCGCCGTCGCAATCGCCAACCTATCCAATAAGAATAAAAACGGCATATCGGTTTTACGCTTGTAATAATACAGCGCTAATATCGCCCCTAACCCGCCGCCATGACTGGCTAAGCCGCCTTCCCATATGGCTAAAATTTTCATCGGATTGGCAAAGTAATAACTCGGATCGTAAAAGAAACAATGGGCTAAACGCGCACCAACAATAATCCCCACCACACAATACATGAGTAGGTTATCTAGCGACTCAACATCCAAGCCTTCTTTTTTGTACATGCGCTTCATTACCTGAAAACCACTGGCAATTGCCAACGCAAATAACGCACCATACCAATGCACTTTTAGACCCATAAAAGAAATCAATACTGGGTCGAGGTTCCACACAAAATGGTCCACTTGCCTACTCCAAAATTTGAAAACATCTAAACCACAAGGTCTAAACGTGAATGTGCCATACTATAAACAATTCATCAGCTTAATTCGATGACAAAGCCTTGATAAGCGAAATTAACCCGCAACATCTCACGACACCCCACTATAGTCATCACTCACCAGCACTAAACTAGTACTAAAAAGCAAACGGTTAAAACGGCGCGATTAAACAAAAACAAACAGCTTAAAGATAACGCCCTAAGCTCAGACTCAGTTAACCCCTTTTAGTTTCATGCCGCACAGTACGATTAGCTAAGTACGATTAGCGAAGTACGATCAGCACTGTGCAATCTGCGAAGTACAATCAATAAACCCTAAAAGCGCATAAGCCTGTAAACAACCGCCCTCAACTCACACATAAGTTTTTGTAAGCTTTGACCTTAGCCCTCAGCAGACTATAATCGACACACTATATTGCTGCTAACTAATCAGGGTTCAACAATGATCCAAAGTATGACCGCCTACGCTCGCATTGAGCACAAAGCCGAATGGGGCACTGCCTCTTGGGAACTTCGCTCAGTTAATCAACGCTATTTAGAAACTTACCTGCGTTTACCAGAGCAAATGCGCAGCCTTGAGCCAGTATTACGTGATCGCCTACGTAAACGCTTAAATCGCGGTAAAGTTGAGGTCAACTTACGTTACGAACTCTCTGATTCAGGCAGCAGTGAAATGCGCCTAAACCAAGATTTAGCCAAGCAATTACTCAATGCTGCTGAATGGTTAAAAAAAGAAGCCAATCAAGGCGAGCTTAACTTAGCCGATATCCTGCGCTGGCCTGGTGTGATGGCGGGTGAAGAAAAAGACATGGGCGCAATCAACAAAGAATTATTGGTTGCATTTGACGGCGCAGTAGAGCAATTCATCGAAGCCCGTGGCCGTGAAGGCGAAGCGATTAACGTTATGCTTCAAACCCGTTTAGACCAAATCGTTGAGCAAGTAGCGATTGTACGTGGGCACATGCCTGCAGTAATGCAATGGCAACGTGACAAGCTCACTAACCGTTTAGCCGAAATCACCGGCGAACTTGATCCAGCACGTATGGAACAAGAAATGGTTTTGCTTGCACAAAAAATGGATGTCGCAGAAGAAATGGACCGCCTTGATGCACACGTTGCTGAAACGCGCTTAATCCTCAAAAAAGGTGGCGCACAAGGCCGCCGTTTAGACTTCATGATGCAAGAATTTAACCGCGAATCTAACACCCTAGCGTCTAAATCAATCAGCGCAGAAGTTACTGCAGCAGCGGTAGAGCTTAAAGTATTGATTGAGCAAATGAGAGAACAAATTCAGAACGTTGAATAAGGTTTTTACAGACGTTTTATAAAACTAAGCCCAGCGAATGCTGGGCTTTTTGTTTGCATTAATATCATTGAAAAATCTATATAAAAATAAGCGAATCTCGAACCATTAGCATTCAAGTTCAGCCCCTAACAACAAAGTAATGACTGACGGCTCTACCAATAGGTGTACCTTATTACTCTTTTAAAGCACATAACGGTACACACCCACTAAAAGTGTACAATAATACACCTTTTGATAATAACAACTTTCAATCAGTCAAATAGTGTAGCTTGTTACACCTTTAGCTTGATAAGTTATATTCAAAGCACTAAAGTAACCGTACGTACACTTTTTAGGATAATGAAATGGCCTCTCAACTCGACCCCAGCAGTTTAGGCGAACTCATCAAAGACTGCCGAAAAGCCTCAGGAATGAATCAGGAAATCGCAGCCTCATTCTGTGGTGTGACTAAAAAAACCTTAATTAGAGTCGAGAAAGGCGATGATGTGTACTTTTCAACAATAATCAAAATCCTCAATGGTCTTGGCATCAAACTAACCGTTAATACGCCTAATAACAAAGTTGGTGGCAGCAATGAATGGTTCTAATGTTCACACTCTAGAAATGCATTTTAGAGATAGGGTAATTGGTGCGATAAATTTTGATATAAACACTGAACAATTCTCTATCGAATACACTCAAGCTTGGCAAGAAGATGGGTTTCCAATTTCACCCAAACTACCGCTTGATGGCCAAGCTAGCAGTTCTCAAATTTCCATTTACTTAACTAATCTATTACCTGAAAATAAAGGACTTGATCACCTAATTGAAGCTCTCGGCATTGCCAGGAGTAATACATTTGCTCTGATCAAGGGTATTGGATTCGACACCTCTGGGGCAATATTGTATCTCCCAGTAGGCACTAAAGCACCAGCGACGTCTTTTACCCCAATTAGGAAAGCAGATCTTATCAAGCGCATCGAAGACCCTGAATATTGGCCAATGGAAGTCTGGGATGGAAAACCACGCCTTTCAGTAGCAGGGGTTCAATCAAAGTTAAACCTATTCCACATCGATACAGAATACGGTTTTGGCGAAGGAGATCTCTGTTCAACGCATATTATTAAATTTGAAAAGAACAGCCAGCAGCATCTAGTACTCAACGAATTTATGACCATGACACTGGCTAAACTTATAGGCATGCAGGTAGCCGAAGTTGAGATAATGCCAATAGGGAAGTACAAAGCATTATCTGTCACCCGCTTCGATCGCCTTTATGACGCTAAGCGTCACAGAGTAATGCGTCGCCATCAAATCGATGCGTGTCAGGCTTTAGGCTATTCTGTCGCAAGAAAATATGAACGACATCTGGGTAGTGGGCGTAACGTGCGAGATATTCGTGAAGGAGTGAGCCTTAAAAAACTATTTAGCATCGCTGAGCACTGCGCTAACCCAGCACAAGCCAAGTTTGACATGCTACGGTGGACAATCTTTAACTTGCTCGTATGCAATGCGGACTCACATGGTAAAAACTATTCATTCTATGTTACCCCTATAGGCCTTGAAGCGACGCCATGGTATGACCTTGTTAACGTGCAAATGTACCCAGACTTTGATCAAGAACTAGCAATGGCGATTGGAGATGAGTTTGAAGCTAACAAAATCCACGCCTATCAATTAATGACATTTGCAGAAGAATGTGGAATTAAACAAGCCATACTTGAATTAACCCTCAAGCAACTGGCAAAAGCAATCATCGATAATCTGGATAACGTGGCAAAACAAGCTGGGGAGCTTACGGAAGCAGAATCTGAGTATGCTGCTGCATATAAGTAGTCCATTAAAACTCGATGTGAGTACTACCTAACTCAAGCAGAAGAAATGAAACATATTGAGCTGTAGCAAAGTAACTACGTTAATACAGCCAACATAACGATAAAATAATTAAACCTCTGGAGCTAGGAAACAATCTTTCATTAAATCCCGCTCACCTCTTGTAATCCCCGCTTCGATTGCAAGTTCTTCCCACTTTGAAATGGCATTAGCTACCTTTTGATAAATTTCGTTAGCAGCTTTCGCCGTGAGCTGGAAGTACTCAGCAACCTCAAAGGCTAGATCAACCTCTAAGGCATTGTCTCTATCATCGATGTTTAGGTGTAAGCCTGTAGCATTCTGTGTTGGGTTAATGTCGTATGCTGGTGATAAACGCCACCCAGTAGTATCAAAGATAAAGCCGTGATTACGTAAGTGGTCATCACTATTGGAAACCATGATATTGAATAACATACGAGTCCAAAGCTGCTCTAAATCTTCCTTGGTGTTAGAGCCATTTAAGGTTAAAAACTCAGCTAACTCTAGGTAACTTGCCCCTTCATCATTACCGTCAAAATACTCTAACTGCGTCATGGCAGAAGTGAATTGAAGCCTTTTACCACCCTCTACACGATCAAACCGTTTAGTGAGAAAGATATGATGATCTGAGCCAATAGCTTGAACCTTACACTCAGACATATTGACCCCAGCATCAAGGGCCATTTTGTAAACGATATACTCCCATAGGCCAATATCATAATCATCATGCCGACTAGGAAACTTAGCCAGCCAAAGCGTACCATCAACATCTTTAACTGATGCCTTAGGTCTAGCTCCACCAAGTGATGACCCTGGCGATATGAGCATATTTAGCCATTTGAGATAGTCTGGATTATCAAAATCTGGTTTATCTTCAATTCCGTTGGCCGCTTGTTCAAGCTCTGGTAATGAGGTTATTGCAGGCGCAGATAAGTCTTCATTACTATCAAGAAAAATGCCACCTAACTCAGTGCAAAATCTTAAGGCGCCCATTCTGAAAGAGTCGTGCACTCCTAATAAATAGTCTGTTTCGTACAACTTTTTTGCTCTACGCCCTTCAGTACGAGCGATAACGGCTTCTCTACGTTGCATCAATAAGCGACCCCAACGATCAGGGCACGAATCTAGAAAGACTTTGAAGTTATTGTCATCAGCAGCGTGCTGCTCCCCAATATATAACTGAAGTGATGGATCAATTTGAAGAGCGTATTTAGATTCTAGCCAGCCTTGATCATACTTAAAACTGAAATGCTCTTTACCGCGGATCAGCGACGACCTTAATGTTCCTACAAACAGAGGTGTTCCGATATCAAGCCAATCAGCGTAGACAAAAATTTCCATTTTTCAAATGTCCTAATTTTTATTTAGCAATTCGATGTCCTGTAGTTTCCTACCAAGTTCATCATCAAGCGCGACCTTACCCAGATCTTCTAATAGACCAAGTACTGCAAGTACATTCACATAGTGGCCAATAGAGACAGAGGAGTCACCTTTAGTGATTTTTCGTAACGTCGGCTTAGAGATCCCAGTCCTGCTAAACATCATCTCTTGGCTGATCCCACGTCGCTTCATTGCCAGTGCGATATTTTCACCTAAGTTATGGAGTATTTTCATATTTCGTGGGAATACTCTTGCACCACGCTTAGGTGTTGCATCTTTATCCTTACTCATCATAATGAAACTATCCTTTCACTTTTAGCTATTAAGTGAAATTATAGTTTCACTTATAAGGTACAGTCAAAGTTTATTTGTAGGTATGTTTGTAGCTTAAAACAAATGAGCCAGAATAATTGATAGTTTTAACCAACACCAAGAACAACTAAGTTATGAAATGAAACAAATGATCCTTAACAGATAAACTAAGTGGGGGAGTATATCTGTGAACAAAATAAATTAAAGTCAAGAAAATAACGCATAAACTGTTGATATACAAAAGTAATATCAAAGAACCCTACAAACAGATCGAAAACGTTGAATAGCCTTTTTACATGCGTTATATAACACTAAGCCCAGCAAAAGCTGGGCTTTTTAATTTTGATACATCAACCTAAAAGCTATTACCAAGTTTCATCAAGCTCAGCATACAGCTGAAGCTCACCTGTAATATCATTCCAGTGTTTAACCTCTTTAAGGTATTCCGCTTTAGTCAGTTTAAACTTAAAGCGTTCTTCGTAAGGTAGCCTGATTTCACTTTCAAGCTTTGTTGCTTCGCCTGAGAATTCAAATAACCAATATAGCTGTTCAACTGTACTGGCTTTACCAGTTAGTTGTTCGTCAATGCTATGCCTTGGCATCAGCTTTACATTTGCGACACGGTAAAGGTATTTGCCTACCTGAACCGCATCAGAATCTTCATTGCGAACCGTGACGATCAGATAACGAATCTCCCGGATTATATTACGATGAATATTCTGACGATTGGTTCCTAGCAATTGAGTGTGGTACCCCTGTAATTTTCCTTGTCTCGCATGCTCTAAATATTGTTCTGCACGGCTTATCTCGTTAACCGGTGCAACCATGGTCAAGCCTGTGTGGCGAATCGCGTTTTGCCCATACGGTGAAATTCGGGCAGCATCTTCTACAAAATAATAATCATTACTTAGTGGTAAACCTTTATCTATGCCGGCACCCAATTTCTGCAGCAAGTAGTTCTGCAACCACAAGCGATGATTTTGCTGGTCTGCATTACTAGGCAATAAAGCAAACGCGCCGATACCAACTTGTTCAATGGCATCTTGATAGGGGTTATTGCAGTTAGTTTGATCACAAAATCCGGGATATAAAGCAAAGGCTCCCATTACGGGACGGCTCTTAATTGGCGCTTCATTTGTTATTTTCTGCTGATGAATAATCGCATCACGATAACGGTGCATCTGATTAATGGCATCTTCAGGTACTGCGTCTTTATCATTAATTTGAGCATTATCGATACGGTATTTAGCATCAAATATAATGAAAAATGATTCCTGATTTCTCAGTGTTACTTGCAACACAATATCAGGGCGTTGATTTGCCAGCCAAGTGCGATTTTCAGCCTCATGATTAGGGGAAAAGGTAGGTTCATGTGCAAGCTTTATCTCCACCCCATCACTGCGATAAAATTCAAAAGCCGCCGCCATACCATTTTTGCTAAAGTGTTTTTCAAACTGCACTTGCTTTAACTGAGACAACTCTCGTTTTTGTTCTTCAAAGCCAAGGCTTTTGATTACCTCCATTACCTCAACAAAGCACCAAATTTCATATAACTCTGCCACTGACTTAATGGAAATATCAGCATGACCTCCCGCCTTATTAAGGTAGAATTTTAATTGTTGCCATACTTTGTAAACTTTGGCATAACCGGTACCTTGTTGGAGCACCTTAGAGTCACTATTTAGCCCACTATAACTTCCAACTTCTCGCCAAAGTTGCTGCTTCGTCATCTTGCTAAATACTCTTTGCCAAGTTTTTAGCTTATCGATAAATGAATCTGATACTTTTGCCTGTTCTTTAGTATCAATCTCAATGATAAAGCCTTTCAAAGTATCATTAATCCGATTGATCACCATTTTAATAAAGCGGTTTTCAGGAGTGTCTATATGGAGCTTTTTATAACTAACACTAATACGTGGGTTAGCAATGCCACTCGCAATGAGTTGTAGTGCCTTTTCAATTTGTCTTGGTTTTTGCTGCTTACTAATGCGATCTAGCTTTTGCTGCTTGGTAAATGACTGCAATCGGTTGTGGGGGGAATTAATTATCTGCTTAACGCCACGCTCTAATTCCGCCACTAACCTTTCAAATTGGGCTAACCAAAACAGTTCAAACTTGTCAGTGTTTCTGCTTGATTTAGTGACCTGTTGAGTGGTTTTACTAATTAAACTGTAGCGCCATAGTGGGTAAACTTTATCAATGGCTAGATTAATAAGGTTAAGGTCTTGCTCCATCACCATCTTAGTCGCAAAAATATTAAAATTAATATTAGCCGAGCAAAGCTTGCCATCAATTTGATACTCAACTTTAAAACCACAACGGCCAACATCATTACCAAAATTGAGCGCAGCTTGAAGCACATTGCCTTTTCGGTTTAAGTGGAAAGCCCCCTCAATTAATCGATGCTTATGATTTACAATCGCAGAGTTTTTAGTAACCGCTGGCTCAAACTCGATTTCAAACCAGTATTGGCGATTTTCAAAAAAGAACGGACTATCTAAAGGCAACCCATCATCAAATGTCGCTGTGGCATCATCTGCCAAAACAGCAATAATATCTCCTGATGGCAATGGGACACTGCGCTGCGAATAGGTATGAGTCAGTTTTTTAAACGGGCTCACGATATCATCGCAACTTACATAAACAATAAAGTCTGGATGCTTAAGTTTGATGGTCGCGCGTTTACGGGTTGTCATTGCTTCGACTATTCCTACTACGCTGTTACGGCCAAAAAGAAGTAAAGCCGCTATTTAACTGAGTTTGCATACTCTCAAGTTTAATCTTTGAGCGACATTGCACCTTAATCACCTTTTCACCAGAACCTTTGTTTTCACGCAGTAAATCAACACGCTCACCGTCCCAAATATGGTTAAGCTCTTTGGCTATAACGTCTTTAAAACTTTGTAATAATGCCTCACCTTTAAGCGTCTGTAGCTTGTCCTCATCACCTTCGATACGGGGCAAAACCTTACACATCAAAAAGTCATCAAAAACTGCCGCTAACTGCTCATCATTTTCAGGGGCAAAACTAATCACTGATAAACACAGCTCGTTAAAGGCGCGAAATGCCAATTCAAAAGGCGTACCTTGCAATACGGCATTCATGGCCTTAAAGAAAGCGGTAGTTTTTTGGGCTTTGGGGTCGGCCGCTACCGATGAAAACTGCTCAAACTTAGCTTGGCTACATGTTGGGTAACTGAGTTTTTTCGGTTCAAATTTAGCCTCAAAAAACTCATCAATGTTATTCGGGAAAAACTCACCAAAATCGAACGTCAGCGCACGGTCAATCACTTTGCGAGAGAAACCATGGGTGGTTTCATCCATATTCACAGTGCCAGTAACAATTAAATTAAATGGAATACTAATTCCGTGAGCTAAGAAGTAGTCCCAAATATCCTTATCTGTATCATTTTTGAGATCAAAACCTAGGTCTTTCGCTAACAGCGATGAAGGTTTCTCACTATCACTAGTTTTGCCGAAAACATCAGCATCTAGTGAGCTAAAGACCTCACCCTTAATGAGCGGGTCGCATTCATAAACATAACTTAAACCAGATTTTTTTAATTTATCCGGTGCATTCCAACAGCGCGTTTCCAATACCGATAAATAGTCAGCAAAATATTGCTCAACAGGTGCAAGGTTCATTTCATCTAAACACAGCCAAAACGGACGAATTTTAGCTAATTCATGGCCGCGCCAGTCGATCGCTACTCCGTTGCTGTCTCGTTCAATTTTTTCAATAATTTCGCGCCAAGCTCTAACAATAAAGCGCAATACATCTGTGGCAACATACTGAGGTTTACCACCCAGCCTAGAAACATAACCGAGTAAGTCACTGGGTTCGTGCCAATCGGGACGAACAGAGGTAAGACAATAGGTTTCAGATAAAGAACCAGTTTTTTTGGCTTGCTCACGCACAAAGCGAGTTTTACCAGTGCCTGAGATGCCAGCGAGAAGAAGGAAGGGTTTGGTAACTTGTTGCAAAACTAGATTATTTGATTCCTTAAGAATATATATTCCATCCTCAACGAGTATTTCATAGTTTACGTACAAGGAATTGAATATGGGAATTAATGACTGAATATCCAGTCTAGATGAAGTGCCATCAGTCCATTGATTTGATAAGTAATACATCTTTGAGTCTAAAATGAATGGCTTTTCAAAAAAACGATTTTTTTCTCCACTACTGAGTTGTTCCTCGCTAAGAAGCACATTAGAGACCTTAAAAATAGTTGTTAATCTATAACCTTTATACTCAAGGTTGTAGTTCCCAAGGCTGATCTCTTTTTCAATTAGGTACTTGAATAAAGGTTCTTGTCTTGTTTTTGTTATTAAGAACTCTATTAATAAATATACAAATTTTCCACGTGAGTGTTCTGATAATAACGGAGATGACTTTTTCACATCCAGTTTAGATGAAAGCGGCTCGAATACTGGCAAAAATGATTCTCTAAGCGCTGATTCCTCTGCAAATTGCTTTGCAATTTCTGCAACAGCACTTTGTGTCTCAGCTAAAAGCTTACCGGCCTGTAAAAGTGGAGAAACATAATAATCATTTCTATCAATAGTTTTCCCCCCACCCCAACTACTGTAATCAGAAACAAACGTTTTAAAAAATTCACACTCCTGAAGAGAATGTCCATTAGAAGTAAAAAACTTTTGTATCAATTCTGATTGCACATCATTTAATCCCTTCCTTAAGGATACAGCTATCTCTTGAAGGTTTTCACCTTCAAAAATCTGCTTAAAAATGTGCTTATGTTCATTCAGCCCTTTCAAATAACCAGCCAATTCAGATGCTATGAAGAACCAGTAGTTAGTTAAAAAAATGGACTTTCCAGTTGTAGTTATGATTCTTGTGGAAAAGTCAGCCCACTCTACTTCTGAGTATCCATTAGCTGCATTACCGGAGATGTATTTTTCATACTCTACTTTAAATTTTTCTGCTAATCGAACATCTCTAAACTCTACTTTATTAACGTTCGATTCAATTTCATTAAATTTTGATTTAAGGTCAATCAATTCCATTTAAATTTCCTTTTATTACCTTTGCTAAAGCAACGATTACAGGTACAGAGACACTATTCCCAAACTGCTTATAAGCTTGAGTTTTTGATGCGCTAAATACAAAATCTTCAGGAAAACCTTGCAATCTCGCAGCTTCTCTTGGGCTGATTTTTCTAGGGTTCTTTCCTTCTTGAGCTAACAAGATTTCGCTACCATCTTTATAGTAACGTGCAGAGATCGTATTAGTGTATTCACTCTCAGGTGTTACCAGCCCATAACCAAACCCTTTGCCTTTAGCTTTGTTTTCAACTTTTCTGCGTTGATGCCCTGCCCATAATCGATCTGATATGGTTAACTTTTCACAAGGTTCTTCTTCTAGAATATCCGCAACTCTCGTCGCTACATTTAACGGTTTAGGGTATTCAAACTTTTCAATTAGTCCATCTTTCCATAACACGATATAAATACGCTGCCTATTTTGTGGAACGCCAAAATCAACAGATTTCATAACCATTTTTTTGGCTTCTGTTTGAATCTGTTTAGCCGTTCCATTTTCAATCAACTCTTTTGAAATATTACAGCTGTACCCAATATCAGTGAGCGTTTTAAGAATAACCTTTAAGGTATGCCCTTTATCGTGACTGACTAGACCTTTTACATTTTCTAACATTGCAAATTTTGGCTGCTTCTCTTCAATAATACGTGCAATATTATGAAACAACGTACCTCGAGTATCTTCGATACCTAACTTTAGCCCTGCATGCGAGAATGGTTGACAAGGGAATCCTGCTAACAACAAATCGTGTTCTGGAATATGTGTTGGGTTTATTGAGGTGATATCGCCAAATGGAAACTCACCATGATTGTTGCTATAGGTAGCTTGAGCATGTTTATCAAACTCTGATGAGAATACACATGCTCCACCATTATTTTGGAAGCCCAAACGTACGCCACCAATCCCAGCGAATAAATCGATAAACTTAAAACCGCTATCTTTGGAAGGCTTCAATGCTAGGTGCCCAAAAACTGCCTCATAAAAGCTTTCTCGGTCAATGAATAATGCATGCGCTTTTAGTAGATTGACGACTTCAGCTTTGAGGTCATCTGCGGACTTCAAATTTTGATTACAAAAAAACTGACTATCCGTAGCGATAGCGTGCACCCACTGGTCAACAACTGCCTCAACTTCTGTACCATCAGGCACATGCGGCATTGCTATTGATTTGATAAGATTTTCCGCTTGCTGAAGTACATTTGGTTTACTATTCATTATTCACTACTATTAAAAAATTATTGATGTGGGTACTCTAAACAGCGCATATTATCAACTGCTGATAATTGAGCAAAGTGAGTTCGCCTTATTACTGGTGAGCCGACAATATTTATCTTTCTATCCGTCGGAAATTGATCCTACTGAAGACTCTCCTTCATTGACAGCCTTTTAGCTCTTTCACTTAATCCATTTAAAATTGAATCCCTGATATGCTCAGGAAAATCATCTGGTAACTTGGCTGTGACTCGATGAATCACACCTTCCACAGAATCTGCTACTTCTCGCAATATCTCTGTCATAACTATCGGGTCAAACCCCACCGCTTTAGCAGTCTGGATAAAGTGCCTGGGTAATATTTTGTCAACAACGTATTTTTTACCTTTAGTCGCTTTAAGCCCCATGGCTAATTTGGCATCGCGAATATTTAATCCTTGGCCGCCCATTGCTGGATACATGGATAAAATATCGTAAAAAGGGGTTAGCCTGTAACCGCCGCCAGCGTCTATGAACAGTGAAAAGTTTTTAGCATGGCCGTCTGTTGCAGCGAGCAGCCAAAACAGCACTTGGGACTTCATAAAATCGCGTCTATCTTGTGCGGCATTGGTTGAGCCCAATAAGTAACCCATGATTTGCTCAATACCTGGCCCACCATGGCTTTCGTATTTTTTGGCAGAGGGGATATTCAAGGTTTGGCAAAAATCCTCCTGAGGTAAGCGCATAATCCATTGCTTATCTGATGATAGTTTGCGGTCAAAACGTTCAACGGCCAGTGCTTTCATATTGCCAACGTTTAGTATTGAGCATTGCGGAACCGCTAAGCCAAACTCCCTGACTATCATCATGCTCAGGTATTCATTTTCGACACTGTTTGTCATATCAATTGTGTGGGAATGACTTTGTATTTTGCCAATCGGCAACTTAATAATATGCGTTGTTGGTGTGGCTTTAATGGGGAGGCGCCAAGCATTTATTTGAGTATTCTTTAAGTTCAGCAGCGCTGTTTTTTCTTGTGCACCTGCAATGGATATTCGAAAGTCGTCTTCACCTGTGAGCATGCCTAACGGAATATTTGAAAGATAGCCTTGCAAGACTTTTTCCAACGCAATGTTGGATAACGGTTTAGATTCAATGCTTTTAACATCTAAAGGGAGCTGTTCATGGGGCACAAATTGTAACGCGCCAACGCTGTCCTGCCCCACTTTGGCTAATAAATCGAATGCTTGGGTCGATTGCGCGTTATGCCGAGCAACAATTCTATTTCTGACTTCAATATTATCTGGCAGCAGGTTATCGAAAAAGTTATACACTTCATCTCCCTTATAGCTTTGCACTCGCAGCGGCATAGACAAAGAGATAGGGCGGCAACTAGGTGTATTTAGCCATTGTGCTGCATACTTAAAGACATGCGAACCGGTAGAGGATTTAGTAAATTCGCCAACCAAATAGCCATTCATGTAAACATCAAGCGTGGTCATTACCATTCCTCTTTCCACTGTGCTTTCGCAGCTTTGACGTCATCACCCGTTCGCTGACTTTCCGGTTCAGTCCCCCTCACCTTAATATCGAGTTCGAGGTTTAATGCCGATAAGATTTTAAATAAGGTGTCTACTTTTGTTGAATCAGGATTTTTCTCAAAGCTTGAAACAGTATCCTGACGAATACCCACGCTACTTGCCACTTTAGCTTGGGGCAGTTTCATATTCAGCCGTGTATCTTTGAGAAACGCGCTGAGTTGCTTTGAGTTTGTTACCTTCATACTTTTCTACCTATAAACATGCATACAATTCACTTTACACGCTACAGCAGGTAAATCAAGTTTCACACGCTATAACCGTTAAAGATCTATTTACACGGTACAACCGTTAAGATTAGTTTCACACGCTATAACCGTTAAAATTACTTTCACACGCTGTAGCAGATATAAGCTGCCATTGCCTATTTTACTCTTTCAAACCGATGGGTTAACTTACCTAGCAATGAGGCTAAACGACTCATTACAAATACGAACTAAAAATACAAAAACACCATTAATCGGAAAGGATTTCCTGTGAACACATCTCTTAGCCGCATTGCGGTTTTCAGTGCTTTTTCAGCACTGGCTTTTATGCCAATCACGTCTCAAGCAACTGAACAAGACAAGCAAGCTTTATTACTTGAGTGGATGCAAGGCCACTTTGATAGCGAACAGCAATCTATTAGTGATAAAGATTTTTTTAATATCCATCTCAATATGGTGCAAATTTGGCCCGAGGATAAATCCACTTGGCTTTATGTTGAACAAGCCGCTGCAACACATTTAGAAAAACCGTACAGGCAGCGGGTTTATGAGGTCACTGCACTATCGGCAACTGAGTTTGCTAGTAAAGTGTATACCTTTGAAAACGATAAAAGCTTCGCTGGCGTTTATAAAGATGATGCACCTCTGAGCGAGCTAACGCCTAAAGACTTAACTGAAAAGTCAGGCTGCACTGTGTTGTTAACTTGGTCTGATAAGTCACAATCATTTGCAGGCTCTACTAATGAGAAAAGCTGCTTAAGTCAGCTACGCGGCGCAAGCTATGCCACTTCTGAAGTCACGGTAACTAAAGACAGTATTGTCAGTTGGGATCGCGGTTATGACAGTAACGATAAACAAGTGTGGGGCGCTGAAAAAGCAGGCTATATTTTCTTGAAAGAGTAAACAGCCTGCATACAATTGAGTTGAAGCCGCGCACCTTATCACCCAGTGCGGTTTCAACTTTTAAGCTTTAAAGCCTTTCCCAATCCAACCCAACCCCAATTGACTCTTTTAAAATAAAAAACACTGGTCAAAGCTGACTTAGTCTATAGCTATGATAAAGTGAGTTATCTAACTGTTTTGTCGTTAAGTTGCCGTTTTTTAAGAGGGTGTTGTGGAAGAACTGAATATCGTCATCGACTTTTTAGCAACCTATAAGTTGTTTGTAACCGTATTAATCATCCTATTACTGTCGATGCTTAAACGCTTTGTGGTGTCTAAAATTCGCGGTGATATTGCGTTTGTCAGTGAAGGGCAACGTAAATGGATGTCACGAACGAAAAATGGCACTTTTATCTTAATTGTCATGATCCTGTTTTTATTGTGGCAAACCGAAATCAATAAATTTGCCCTGTCAGTGACTGCAATTGCGATTGCCTTTGTGGTGGCATCTAAAGAAATTATCTTATGTTTTACTGGCTCGATTCAGCGGGCGAGTTCTCGCTCATTTGTGATTGGGGATTGGATTGAAGTGGGTAAGCTTTGTGGTGAGGTCATTGAGCACAACTTAATGGCAACGGTGATCCAAGAAATCGATTTGCACCATGGCCAGTATCACTACACGGGTAAAACAGTCACCTTCCCTAACAGCATGTTTTTTAGTTATGCGGTGAAAAACCTCAATTTCATGAAGCGTTATGTTTACCATAGCTTTACGATTACTGTGGTTGAGTTTGTAAATCTGTACCCTTTGTTTCCAGCGTTAACCAGCAAGATTGAAGCGCATTGCGAGGACTTTTTAGAAGTGGCAACTCGCTATAACAATATTATCGAAAGACATGCTGGCGTTGACTTACCAGGACCTGAGCCACACATTCATATCCATAGTGGACCTGCGGGTGAGCAAATGGTGCATATAATGATTTTTTGCCCAACAGAGCGCGCAACCCATTTAGAACAACACATTAGAGAAGACTTTATGATTGCTTATCATGAAGCATTTCCTAAAGCGGCTGACGCTATTACTTTGAGCTAGTACTTTGAGCTAGTACTTTGAGCTAATAGTTCGGGCTAATACTTCGAGCTAACGATTTACCAAAAAGAAGCCACTCAATCGAGTGGCTTCTTTTTATGCTAAACAGACGAGCAGCCTACTTCACAGCATGCAACTCATCATGCAGTTGCTGCAAATCTTTCACTTCAAAAGTAGGAGTAATACCATCAACGGTCTCTTTACCGTGATGATTAAGCCAGCAAGTATCAATGCCAGCGTTAACGCCGCCTAAGATATCTGAATGAAGGTTATCACCCACCATCAACACCGTGTTTTTATCTGGGTTACCCATGAGCTCAAAGGTATGCTCGAAAATGCTCACATCGGGCTTCGCTTTGCCAAATTGCTCTGAAATCACCACATGTTCAAATGAAGATTTAAAGCCTGTGCGCTCTAGGCGTACATTTTGCAATTCAGTCAAACCATTAGTGATAATGCCCAGAGTCGCTTTACCTTCTAAGCTTGATACCAGTTTTTTTGCACCTGGTAAGGGCTGACAAATGTCTGCCATGGCAGCTAAAAAGTCACTGTTCAAGCGCTTAGTGGTAACCCCAAGTTTTTCAGACCAATGTAAAAAACGCGTATGTTGTAATTGCGCTGCATCAATCAAGCCTTGTTGATAATCGACCCAGAGCTGTTTGTTTACCGACTGATAAAAAGCAAAATCATTGTTATCAAAGTCGATATCAAAACGGGAAAACATGAGTTTTAAGCCAGCAAAAATATCGAAATCAAACAAGGTTTCGTCTGCGTCAAACAATATCCATTGGTACTTCATTGCTTACTCTTTATGTTTTTAAATAAGGAAGATTTAAATAATCGAAATCGCCAATTTAATCAAGATTTTTTGACCAACAAGACCTTTATTAAATCAGGTACTTATTCAAAAAGTCTTATTCAAAAAATGCTTTAAGTGACGACTCTTGTGCGACTAAACTTTTGAATACGGTAAGCTGGTTAGCTGCGCGATCTAGGTTATGACCTTCGCGATGAATACCAAAGTACACGTCACCATTTAAATGGTCGGCTAAAAAGCGAGAACCCAACATGAGTGCCATCACTTTAATGCCTAACCAAAGGCTGCGCTTTTCAAGCGGGGTGAGAATATCTGCCAATTGCTCGGTATAGGCTTCACAAGCCGCTTTGATAATTTCTGGTCGTGCAATGACTTTATCAAGCGCTGTTGAGTCTTCTTCCTCTGGCGAGCAAAACGCGCGCACCATGTCACCAAAGTCATACATTAAGTAGCCTTTCATGCAGGTGTCGATATCGATGACTGCCATGCTCGACATATCACGCTTATCAAACAGCATATTGTTGATTTTGGTGTCGTTATGGCAAATACGAAGTGGCAGCTGACTTTCCACGTGCTTAAGCTCATCAAACAAGCTTTGCTGCGACAAGACAAGCTCTGCCCATTCGCGGCAATCAACCAATCGTGCTGACTTATCATCTGCTATTGCTTGTTTAAGCTGAGTAATACGCTGCGGGAGATTTAAAAAATTAGGAATAACATCATTTAGGCTATTAGCATCTAAATCACTTAATGCATGGGCGAAATGCCCAAAGGCACTAGCGGCCATTTTGGCTTCTGCTTGATTAGTTACGACTTCAATAGTGTGGCTGTTAGCTAAATAGCTGATGGCGCGCCAAAATCCTTTATCGCCTAAATCGGCAGATAAGCGACCGTCTTTTAGCACTACCGGAGAAATCACATCGAGCTGATACTCACCATTGTTGGCTTTTTGAATGAGGTGATGGCTGACTTTAGCGGCATTTTCGATTAACACTTCAGGCTCAGTAAACACTGTGGTATTAATTTTTTGTAGCACTATCTGGCCTGTTGCCCATCTTACTAAGTAAGTTTGGTTAATATGGCCATTGCCTAACGGCGAAATACTCGCATGTTCATCATTAATTCCATACAAAGGCAAAATCGTTTGCCTAATAAACTCAACCACCCAACTCTCCATATCTTTTCATTGCGAGCGAGACAGTTTAATACGATTGATATAAACCACAACACTTACTTACAAAGACATTTACTCGCGAATTAACACCGTTTAGTGTAATTCGCGATGTTTTCTATCATAAACCTTTAATGTATTTCTCAAAGGCAGGTTGACTTGATAGCGTGGCTTGGCTGCCTTTCAAGCTAAAGTTATAGCCACATAATTTAAAGCTGCCACGCATGGCGACATTATTAATAATGCGGCTATTATCTAATGGTGAGAATCTGGCTTCTGTGCCACTGTCAGCCATTAAATCGACCTGCATTGGCCTAAACTTGCTGCCATCATTAAAGGTCATGTCAGCACAGCGCTTATCACCTTCTGCGGTATCAAGTCGCCAAATAGATTGTGCGTCGCCTTCGTCGCCTAACCAGCGAAGTACTAATACTTCATCTTCAAGAATTAACCAAAAACCATCGGGTAATTTAACCCTTGTGGTGTCGTTAATGGCAACAGGCTCTTCAATCGGGGCTGTTTCTAATGGTGCTTGCTCTACTTCTTCGCCGGTAAATAGCAAACTGATCAAATAGATAATAATGCTTATTGCTAGGACAACGCCTAAGCCTTTAGCGACCATTATCAACATTTTTTGATTGCCCTGTGCCCAAATCAGCCAAGATTTAAGTAATTCAGACAATGAACCAGACTCTAGTGCACCGCGATCAACCCGATAACTTGGTTTGTCATCTGCGCCGTATTGGGATTCACTATCTTCAGGTATCTCACTATGGTTTGCTGCCGTTGGCGTTTCTTTATATACGGCTTCTTGTTGGTAACCTGGCTCATATCCATGCTCTTCATCGTAAAAGCTGGCGTCACTTCCACTGTCAACGTCCTCAGTATTAAAGCTACTTTGGTTTTGCTCACCAATGGTTGGCTCTCTTCTTCGGCGTGCGTGCCCATGGCCTGCATCATCTTTGTTATGCGGGCCGTTATAGCCTTGCACATAGACTGTTTTACGTTGATTCGTTTTAGAATCAGCAAACCAGCCAAACCCAGTAGCCACCGCTACGCCAAGTATAAACAGCACACTGGATACAACTGCGGGGAAACTAAGGCTTAGCGATAAACTAAAGAGTATTAATAAAGTCACAGGCACAGCGACAAGAGAGCTAGGTTTAGCGGCGTCTCGTAAACGGCGTAAACAGCTTAGGGCACAAACAGGTATCGCAATGACAGCTGCGATTAAGGTCACAACGGTATTGGCAAATAATAGCGAGATGAGTAATACCAACACTAAACAACTTATTTGAATAGCGATAGCTCTTAGGCCGTTGTCTCGACCTTGACGACAAAATAAGGATGCGAATGACACAAGAAATCCTAATATCTAAAAAATGATCTGTTGGCAGACTAAACAATTTCACCGCCAAAGTCAGTGAAACCACCAAAAAATGGCTTAAAAAATTCTAAAAATGTCAATTTGAACTTAAATCGGCTCGAAAGCTTAATCAGTCTGCTTTTTAATTAAGGTTAATTTCAGTCTATCTGGGGGTTAAGCGCATGCCACAAAGGCCTTAGCAAACAATGGCGCTGCATTAAATCTGTTTTTTCAAAGCTCAGATTTGTGCACTTTTATCCTTCACGTATCTCGCAAATTTTATCGCTTTGAGTATAATACTCGCCCTGATAAATAATCTGGTTGGAAATTGCACTATGAGCGCTCATGGAAATCTATTTATTGTGTCTGCCCCAAGTGGCGCCGGTAAGTCTTCACTTATCTCTGCATTACTAAAAGATAAACCTAGCGACATGCAAGTGTCTGTGTCACACACCACCCGTAAACCGCGTCCAGGTGAAGTTAATGGTCAACATTATCACTTTGTTTCGGTTGAAGAATTTAAAGCACTTATCGCTGATGAAGCTTTTTTTGAATGGGCGGAAGTGTTTGGTAATTACTACGGCACATCCCGCACGGTTATTGAACAAACATTAGCGAACGGTATTGATGTGTTTTTAGATATTGATTGGCAAGGCGCCGAACAAGCTAAAAAATTGATGCCTGACGCGATTGGGGTATTTATTTTACCTCCTTCTAGAGCTGAGCTTGAACGTCGCCTAACTGGTCGCGGTCAAGACAGTCAAGAAGTCATTGATGGACGTATGGCTGAAGCCGTATCAGAAATGTCACACTATAAAGATGCAGATTATATTATTGTTAATGATGATTTTGACGTCGCTTTAGGCGATCTTTGTGCGATCATTCGCAGTCAAAGATCAACCTGTGCTAGTCAGATCCATACTCACAATGATATGATAAACGATCTGTTGGCAGATTAATTGTCATAGTGTACAATTTTGCGTCATTTTTTCCCATATATAACACTGGAGTTTCACCACATGGCTCGCGTAACTGTAGAAGACGCCGTAGAACAAATCGGCAACCGTTTTGATATGATCCTGGTTGCAGCGCGTCGTGCACGCCAAATCGCTGTGCAAGGTAAAGACCCAATGGTAGAAGAGATGAATGATAAGCCAACGGTTATCGCTTTACGCGAAATCGAATTAGGCTTAGTCACCTCTAACACTTTAGACGCTGATGAGCGTCAAACTGTTCGCGAACGTGAAGCCGCTGAAATTGCTGCAGTAGCTGCAATTGCTGAAGGCCGTACGCTTTAAGGAGTAGCGCCACTTGTATCTGTTTGAAGGTCTAAAGGAGTCTGCGTCAGGTTATTTAGAACCCGCGCAAGTAGAGTTACTCAAGCAGGCGTATATTGTTGCGCGTGATGCCCATGAAGGGCAAATGCGCACAAGTGGCGAGCCTTATATTACCCATCCCGTTGCGGTTGCCCGCATCGTGGCTGACATGCGTCTCGATCACGAGACATTAATGGCAGCCCTGCTCCATGACACCATCGAAGACACCCCAGTTACCAAAGAAGAACTCACTGAGTTATTCGGCGTTACTGTGGCTGAACTTGTCGAAGGCGTGTCAAAGCTCGACAAAATTAAGTTCCGCGATAAAAAAGAAGCCCAAGCTGAAAACTTCCGCAAGATGATGATGGCAATGACGCAGGATATCCGCGTTATTCTAATCAAACTTGCAGACAGAACGCATAACATGCGCACTTTGGGTGCATTACGTCCTGACAAACGTCGTCGTATTGCCCGCGAAACCTTAGAAATTTATGCTCCGATCGCCAACCGTCTTGGTATTCATAATATCAAAAGCGAGTTAGAGGATTTAGGTTTCCAAGCCTATTATCCAATGCGTTATCGTGTGCTTAAAGAAGTCGTCAAAGCAGCCCGTGGTAATAGAAAAGAACTGATTAATAGTATTGAAGGTGCTATTACGACTCGCCTTGAAGATGCTGGTATTAAAGGCACTGTCAAAGGTCGTGAGAAAAACCTTTATTCCATCTATCGTAAGATGAGTAATAAAGAACTGCAGTTTCAAGAAGTCATGGACATCTATGCGTTCAGAGTCATGGTCGATACCATTGATACCTGTTACCGCGTGTTAGGTGCTATGCATGGTCTTTATAAGCCACACCCTGGCCGCTTTAAAGATTATATTGCCATACCTAAAGCCAATGGTTACCAATCATTGCATACCTCATTATTTGGCCCTCATGCGGTTCCTGTTGAAGTACAAATTCGTACTGAAGAAATGGATCTCATGGCGGATAAAGGGGTTGCTGCTCACTGGATGTATAAGAGCGGCACCAATAGTTCGCAACAAAGTACCACTCAAATTCGCGCCCATAAGTGGATGCAAAGCTTGCTGGAGCTGCAACAAAGCGCCAGCAGTTCGTTTGAGTTTGTGGAAAACGTTAAGACCGAACTATTCCCAGAAGAAATTTACGTCTTCACCCCAGAAGGCCGTATTTTAGAATTACCCGTTAACTCAACAGCAGTCGATTTTGCTTACGAAGTCCACACCGATGTAGGTAATACCTGTGTTGGCGCACGCGTTAACCGTCAAGCATATCCGTTAAGTCAGCCATTAATCTCCGGTCAAACCGTTGAGATTATTACTGCTAAAGGTGCTCGCCCGAATGCGGCGTGGCTAAACTTTGTGGTTACAGGTAAAGCGCGCGGCAAAATACGCCAAGTGTTAAAGAGCTTAACCAGTGACGATGCTGTAGCACTAGGTAAACGCCTATTGAATCACGCTTTGGGTGAAACCAAGCTTGATAGCATTGACCCTGAACAACTCAATAAAGTGATTTCAGAAACCAAGCATGACGATTTAAATTCATTGCTGGCTGATATCGGTTTAGGCAACGCCATGAGTATTGTGATTGCTCAGCGTTTGTTAGGTCAAAAGCTGACGACTACTGATAAAGATGACGACACTGAAGAGCACTTGATGCCAATCCGTGGCGCTGAAGGCATGTTAGTGACCTTTGCTAACTGTTGTCGCCCTATTCCAGGTGATGCGGTTGTTGCTCACGTAAGTCCAGGTAAAGGCTTAGTGGTCCACATGGAAAACTGCGCCAACATTCGTGGTTACCAAGGTGAGCCTGACAAGTATATTCCTGTTCATTGGGATAACGTCGAAGGCGAAACTTACCAAGCAAATCTACGTGTTGAGATTGTGAATCATCAAGGCGCATTAGCAAAAATCACCAATATCATCGCAGCTGCAGGCTCAAATATTCATAACTTGAGCACTGAAGAACGTGATGGCCGAGTTTATCTCATCAACCTACGTATCTCGGTCGACGACCGTGTTCACCTCGCCAATGTAATGCGCCGTATTCGTGTATTACCGGAAGTCTTGCGTACCTCACGTAATCGCTAGTAAGATTAAAGCAACTACCTAAGCTGAATGATTCTTTTATAAGATTCAGGCTTAGGTTTGCTTGCATCTAATTTAAATTACCCAGAGGGCGTCATGGCAGAAAAAATCATTATCGCAACTGATAAAGCTCCACAAGCAATTGGCACATATTCTCAAGCTGTAAAAGTAGGTAGCACTGTTTACCTGTCTGGCCAAATCCCACTTGTACCAAGCACCATGCAAATGGTTAGCGATGACTTTTCAGAACAAGTTGTTCAAGTATTTGAAAACTTAACAGCTGTTACCGAAGCGGCAGGCGGCAGTATGGCAGATATCGTTAAGCTTAATATCTTCCTGACTGACTTATCTCACTTTGCAACTGTGAATGAAATCATGGCACGTTACTTCACTCAACCTTACCCAGCACGTGCTGCTATTGGCGTAAAACAACTGCCAAAAGACTCTTTAGTCGAAATGGATGGAATAATGGAGATCTAGGTCACAAACCGACTTTTCCACTACAGGCGCCTATTGGCGCCTTTTTTATTAGAGTTATTACTCGATACCGGTTCACTTTTCAGCAAAACCTGCTAGTTTATTAGTCGTAATTGCCTAAATTTTATAGGTTATCGTTTGCGCAGGTATCTTTATAAAGCCATACTGATACCGATCGTATTGAATATCTTATCGTTCACTGGGGGCTGATCAAGGTACGCTTTTTAGTTTTAACATTCAGTATTGGCTATTCGCTTTTACTGCATAAAACTAATCTATAGCGAATTGAGACTGGTCTGAACTGATTAGATATTCAATAGGATTACAATAGATTATTGCGTTAATGACATTGAAATATGTACGTCCTACATTAAAACAAAAACGAACACGGAATTGTCGATGGAAAATCTAATGAAAACACCAGTAGAAATGTTATCGCACTGGGTTGAGACTCAAGGCGACGAAGTATACTTACGTCAACCAATTAACGGTCAATACGTTGACTTTACATGGCGTGAAGTACAACAAAAAGTACAGCAAGTCGCAGGTGCACTGCGTCATTTAGGTTTAGAGCCTGGTGACAAAATCGCTGTACTCTCAAAAAACTGCGCAGAGTGGTTTATTACCGATTTAGCCTTAATGCACGGCGGCTATATCAGTGTGCCTATTTACCCTACCGCTAACGCTGAAACGATTCGTTATGTCCTTGAACATAGCGGTGCAAAAGCTATTTTCACCGGTAAGTTAGATTACTGGGCAGATCAAGAAGCCGGTGTCGGCGGTGAAATCCTACGTATTTCGATGCCATATGAAACTATGCCAGCTCAGTACCACTGGGAAAAGTTTGTTCAATTAGGCACGCCATTAGTAGATGCGCCTACTCCGTCAGCTGAAGATATGATGACCCTGATTTACACGTCAGGTTCAACAGGTAAGCCAAAAGGTGCCATGCAAACCTTTGGCAGCTACGGCTGGACTTGCGAAGCTGTAGTACGCGATTTAAAAACCAATACGGCTGATCGATTACTTTCTTACCTACCTTTAGCGCACATTACTGAACGTGTGGCGATTCAAGGTTCTTCTTTCTATTCAGGCTCTTCAGTGGCTTTTGTTGAAAGTTTAGACTCGTTTGTTGCCGATGTTCAGCGATGCAGACCAACGGTATTTTTCTCAGTGCCGCGTTTGTGGACGCTATTTCAGCTCAACATTATTAATAAAGCGGGCGAAGCGAAACTGAATTTCTTACTTAAGCTGCCAATTATTAGCAGCCTAGTAAAACGCAAAATTCAAAAAGGTTTGGGACTCGAGCATTGTCGTTTATTAGGTTCAGGTTCTGCGCCAATTCCGCCAACTCAATTAGAGTGGTACAACAAAATCGGTATGAATATCTCAGAAGCTTGGGGCATGACCGAGAATTGTGCTTATTCCATTATTAACTTCCCATTTGATGCCACTAAAATCGGCACTGTAGGCCGCCCTGTTGAAGGTTGCCAAGTACGTCGTACTGACGATGGTGAATTAATGGTGAAAAGCCCTGGCTTAATGACGGGTTATTACAAACAAGAAGAAGCCACTAAAGCCTGTTTTGATGAAGACGGCTTTTTCCATACGGGTGATTTATGTGAAATCGATGAAGATGGCTACATTTCAATTACTGGCCGCGTTAAAGATAACTTCAAGACGTCTAAAGGTAAGTATGTGGCGCCAGTGCCAATTGAGCGTAAGTTAGCACAGGATTCTCATATTGAATTATTGTGTGTTATTGGTTCAGGTTTACCGCACCCTGTTGCCTTAGTGCAGTTATCAGAAGGTTCAGCTCTTCAGCCTCGTGAAGAAGTGCGCTCGTCACTCAAAGCAACGCTTGATAGCATCAACCCTAATCTTGAGTCACACGAACATGTCGATGCCGTTGTGATAGTCAAAGAGCCATGGACTGTCGAAAACGATGCCCTTACGCCGACATTAAAAATTAAGCGTCATGTGCTTGAAAAGCAGTTTAGTGCCAAAGTTGATGGTGTACGCGGTGCTAAAGTGGTCTGGGAAGATGAACTGTAATTTCCTTGCGTAACCACGCCGATTTATAACACTTAAAAGCACACATCATTGTGTGCTTTTTTATTGGTTGAATTAATGAATTTTAATCACTCGATTGGATAAATTAGATTGCGTATTATTAAAAAATACCTATGCTTGCCATCCTTTTTGATTTAACCCATTTGTGAGCCTTGTTCATGTTAATTCTATTATCGATTATTGGTGGTTTTGTCATCCTAACTATTGGGGCTGAAGCCCTTGTGCGTGGTGCAAGTCAAATTGCACTAAAGCTAGGACTAACCCCCTTAATTATCGGTTTGACTATTGTAGCCTTTGGTACCAGTGCACCAGAGCTTGCCGTGAGTGTAAAATCTGCACTGGCAGGCAATAGTGGTATAGCTTTAGGCAATGTGATTGGTTCAAACATTGCCAATATTGGCCTTATTTTAGGTATTACGGCATTAATACGCCCGATTAAAATTGAGTCACAAATGGTGCGTCGTGACATTCCTATTATGATTGCCGCATCACTGCTATTTTGGAGTTTGTTACTCGATGGCGGCTTAAGCTTTTGGGATGGAATGCTGCTGACCTGTTTATTAATCGGTTACCTGTCTTTTAGCTATATCACCGCTGATAAACAAAGCAATGAAGATGGTTTAGCAGTTAATGCGCAAAGTAACTGGTTGTCGATAGCCTTAATTATTATTGGTATTTCAATGCTTGTAGGTGGCGGAATATTATTTGTTGATGGCGCAGTAGCCATGGCTAAGTCATTTGGTATTAGTGAAGTTATTATTGGTTTAACTATCGTCGCTATTGGTACTAGCATGCCAGAATTAGTCACCTCCATTGTTGCGGCAATGAAAGGTGAAAGTGATATTGCCATTGGTAATGTGATTGGCTCAAACCTATTTAATATTCTTGGTATATTAGGGGTTACCGCCTTGATCCATCCAATATTAAACAGCGAGATAAGCTCGATTGATTGGATAACGATGATCGCACTTGCCGTAGTATTGCTGCCATTTGCTTACACAGGTTTACGGATTGGTCGCCGTGAGGCTGTTGTATTAGTTCTCAGTTATCTTGGCTATATCGGCTACCTGATCGTACAAGTATAAGCCTGACAGGCTTAGAGATTTATAAGCTTCCCAATACCGTTAATGAACGCCAGCCTATTAACCCGATAGGCTGGCGTTTTTGTTAGTCATTACTACCGCTTTTGCTTATCACTTGATATCGAATGTTTTCACTGATGACATTTGTCACCTCAAACTGATGACGTTTGTGCCTGCACAGTTTACGCCCATTCTTAGATACTAACTCCGAAGCAACAAACCTTTAATTGAATAAACGGAGTTAATCATGAAAACATTATTTATTGCAGTCACCCTTTCATTAGTCAGCCAAAGTAGCATGGCAGATATTAGCGCAATTGATTCAGCAGCAAACGCGATGAACATAAATGAGCTTAAACAAATCAGCGAACAAAGCGTGGATTACGAACATGCTTACGCAGAATATCGCACCGCAATTACCGCGAATATTGTCGGACAGCGTGGCATGTTCAAGCGCTCATTAGATGAAGCTCAAACCACTCTCGAAAATATTCTTGGCCGTGAAGATGATGTTGAGTCAATGGCATTACTCGCATCAGTGTATGGCATGCAAATTTCAAATGATCCAACGAAGGGGCAAACATTGGGCATGAAAGCTGGCACTCTACTCGCGCAAGCTGAACAGATTGAACCCAATAATCCTCGTATTGCATTGGTGAAAGCCATGAGCGCTTATTACACACCGACTCAATATGGCGGCGGTATGGATAAAGCAAAACAATATGCCTCTGTTGCTATCGAGCGCTTCCAAAGTCCATGTGATGACATTTGTTGGGGACACAGCGAAGCTTATACGTGGCGCGGACTTGCTCAGCAAGAGTTAGGTAATCAACAAGATGCCGAGCAAGACTGGCAGCAGGCTATCGATATTGACCCTAACTATAGCTGGGCTAATTTTTTACTTAATCCACCGACTTCAGCGCAGCAGTATTAATAAATCCCAGTATTCACACAATTTGAGTGACTTAAGCGGCTGACGAGTAACGTCAAACTGCTTGATAGTGTAAAACGAGCATACAGTTGCAGGTTTTTAATCTGCTACTGTATGCTAACTCAGCAAGGAGAGGTTATGAATCATCAACGATTAGCCCAGCAAATTGAGCAAGGAAAGGTTCACCAGAAAATGACCAACAGCGACACAATTCAACCTGAACGTGACTATAAGCAAAAAACAGCTTGGGTATACTTACTTAACTTGATTTTTTACTTCATCCCATTGTGGTTTATGCGGGACGACGTATTACGTATCAGCGTGAGTTTGTTACTCCTAATCCCTTTTGTTTACAGTTACTATTGGGCATTTAAAAGCGCCTCAGCTAAAGCCATTTACCCCATTGGGTTAATGCTACTTACCGCCAGTGTTGCAGCACCATTTACCAGTGGTGCCATTTCACTTTTCAGTTTTGCCGCCTTTTTTATTGGTTTTTTCTATTCGCTTCGCACCGCAGTATTCTGTTTTTTCATTTTATCTGGATGGTTGTGGACACTGGATTTTCTGATTGGATTTGAAGCCTATTACTTCCCGCTCTATGGCATGCTCATCATGTTTGTCGTGGGATTACTTGGCGTGATTGAGCACAATAATGAGCGAGTGAGACGTCAGCAGCGTCAATCAAGCGATGAAATAGCCAGCCTAGCAACAGCGTTAGAACGAGAACGTATTGCCCGTGATTTACATGACATTATGGGTCACAACTTGTCGTCTATTGCCCTTAAAGCCCAGCTGGCTGAAAAATTAGTTGAAACAGGAAATTTGCCTTTAGCCCAACAGCACTTGAGTCAACTCGCCGATATTGCTCGTGAAAGCCTAAGCCAAATACGTCAGACGGTATCGGACTATAAACATAAAGGGCTGACCGATACGCTGCAGCAGTTAACGGGGTTACTGCGTGAACAAAGTATTGAAGTGCATCTAAAAGGGACATTACCCAAGATGCCTGCATTACAAGAATCACAATTAGGGTTAATGTTCACCGAATTGGTCAATAATACAATTAAACATGGCAATGCCACTGAATGTGTATGGCAGTTCGCCCATGAAGATGAACAACTGAGCATTAGCTTTAGCGACAATGCATCGACTAAGGAGATCATTGAAGGCAACGGGCTTAAAGGAATCAGAGAACGAGTCGAGTTGTTATCAGGTGAGTTTAATTACACTACGGAAGAGGGTTATCGATTCATGATTTCTTTACCACTTTCAGCCCAACAAATAGCACAAGACAAGGACGTGGTTGAATGAGAATTTTACTGGCAGAAGATCAAGCTATGGTGCGTGGGGCACTTTCTGCATTGCTAACCCTGACAGACGATGCCGCACTCGGTAAGGTAGAAGTCACCGAAGCCGAAGATGGCGCCCAAGCGATGGCATTATTAAAACAGCAGTCCTTTGATTTACTGCTCAGTGATATTGAGATGCCACAACATACGGGGCTCGAACTCGCACAATGGCTGCAGCAATATCAAGCTGACTCATCCCATAAAACTAAGATTATTATCCTGACAACCTTTGGCCGTGCGGGTTACATAAAGCGCGCACTAACCGCTGGGGTTGAAGGTTTTTTACTTAAAGATGCCCCAACCGAGAGCTTACTGTCAGCCATTAAGCAGGTGATGTCAGGTAAAAAGGTT
This sequence comes from Shewanella sp. 10N.286.51.B7, assembly GCF_002873615.1. Taxonomy (NCBI): domain Bacteria; kingdom Pseudomonadati; phylum Pseudomonadota; class Gammaproteobacteria; order Alteromonadales; family Shewanellaceae; genus Shewanella; species Shewanella sp. 10N.286.51.B7. The sequence goes on along the minus strand of NZ_MCUF01000020.1, from coordinate 110,459 downwards.
ATTGATCCCGAATTGGCGATCAGCGCAATTGGCGATATCGATCCACTCAATGATAAAGAGCGCAAAGCCTTAAGGCTTGCCAGCGAAGGCTTATCAACCAGTGATATCGCAGCACAATTATTTATTGCCGAAGGCACATTACGTAATTACCTGTCCGAAGCCATCAGTAAGCTAAATGCCACCAATCGCATTGATGCTGCGCGGATTGCTAAACAAAAAGGCTGGTTATAGAGTCGCTTAGCATAGAATCAGGTAATATTATTGCCTTGTTTTAAAACTCTGCTAAGATAAGCCATACATCTGTATATATTTACAGTACTATTGTCCCTAGCAGTGATTAACGCTGCAAAGTGAGTTGTATAACTCTTTGGATAACTCTCTTTGCCTGCTAAGCGCAAAATGAGATAAACCGTAAATAAAGTCGTTACCAGACACTATAAAGGCATTGTGGATTTGCAACCATTGGATCAGGTTCCTATAACCGACTTAAAAGGCGTCGCGAAAAAAGTCGCCGAAAAGCTCGAAAAACTGGGTATTAAAACAGTGCAAGATGTACTGTTTCATTTGCCTATGCGCTATGAAGACCGCACCCAAATCTATCCCATTGCCAGTCTATACCCAGCCATGTACGGCACTGTTGAAGCTGAAATCGTTTCGACCCAAATCGTGCCCGGTCGCAGGCGTATGCTGACCTGCACCATAGCTGATGACAGCGGCATGCTAACTCTGCGCTTTTTCAACTTCTCAGTTGCCCAACGTAATGGCATGCAAAACGGCGCCATCATTCGTGCTTATGGCGAAATAAAACGTGGCAAACGTCACTTCGAGATCATTCATCCCGAATATAAAATCATCAAAGAAGGTGAAAACCCAGCTTTGAGTGATTCGCTTACGCCTATTTATCCATCCACTGAAGGCCTGAAGCAAGCCAGCTGGATTAAACTGACCGAACAAGCCTTAAATCAATTAACACAAGGTGGATTAACCGAGTTATTGCCTAGCGAGTTGCAGCCCAACAATATGAGCATTGGCCGCGCGCTTCACCTCATTCATCGCCCCCCAAACGACATTGAACAGTCTGATTTAGAGCTGGGTATGCACCCCGCTCAGCAGCGCTTAGTGCAAGAAGAATTACTGGCACATAACTTAAGTATGCTGAAACTACGTCAGCGTAATAACCTTGATAAGGCGGTGACCTTGCCCGCTACAGGTCAGTTGCTAAATCCATTTTTGAAAGCATTGCCATTTAAGCCGACAGGCGCACAACAACGAGTCGGCGCTGATATTAGCCGTGATATCGAACAACCCACCCCAATGATGCGTTTAGTGCAAGGGGATGTTGGCTCCGGAAAAACCTTAGTCGCGGCGCTCGCGGCGCTACAAGCAATAGAAAATGGCTACCAAGTCGCTATGATGGCGCCCACAGAATTGCTGGCAGAACAACACGCGGTTAACTTTGCTGCATGGTTTGAGCCACTGGGGCTAAAAATTGGCTGGCTTGCAGGAAAATTAAAAGGCAAAGCAAGAGCGCAATCGTTAGCGGACATCGCAGATGGCAGCGCGCAAATGGTGATTGGCACTCACGCCATTTTCCAAGAGCAAGTTAGCTTTAATAAACTCGCAGTAATTATCATTGATGAGCAACACCGTTTTGGGGTGCATCAACGTTTAGGCTTGCGCGAAAAAGGCGTTAGCCAAGGTTTTCATCCTCATCAGTTAATTATGACGGCGACACCTATTCCCCGTACTCTCGCTATGACGGCTTACGCCGATTTAGAAACCTCGGTGATTGATGAGTTGCCACCTGGTCGAACGCCAGTATCTACTGTCGCCATCAGTGATAATCGCCGTGATCAAGTGATTGAGCGAGTGAAACAAGCTGCGCTAAATGACAATCGACAAATTTATTGGGTCTGTACCTTAATTGAAGAGTCTGAAGTGCTCGAGTGCCAAGCCGCTGAAGATACAGCCGAAGAACTCAGTCGTTTACTACCAGAGCTTAAAATAGGCCTAGTTCATGGGCGAATGAAAAGCGCTGAGAAGCAACAAATAATGGCCCAATTTAAAGCAGGTGAGCTACATTTATTAGTAGCAACCACAGTGATTGAAGTCGGTGTGGATGTGCCCAATGCCAGCTTAATGATTATCGAAAACCCTGAACGTTTAGGCTTAGCACAATTGCATCAGTTGCGTGGCCGCGTGGGGCGTGGCTCGATTGCCAGTCACTGTGTATTACTCTATAAAGCGCCTTTATCGCAAACGGCGACCAAACGTTTAGGGGTGTTACGCGAAAGCAGTGATGGCTTTGTGATTGCACAAAAAGATTTAGAAATTCGTGGCCCAGGTGAAGTCCTCGGTACACGTCAAACAGGGCTCGCAGAGATGAAAATTGCCGACTTGGTCAGAGACCAGTATTTAATTGAAAATACGCAAAAGTTAGCCGCATATGTCATGCAACAAGTCCCTGATAATGTTGATGGCATCATTCACCGTTGGTTAGGTGATCGCCAACAATACGTACAAGCATAAATTATTGTTAACCTAAGCTGTTATCACTAGACAAGTCTTAGGAATATTGCAGAATGAGATTTGAGCTTAAGGCTAAATAGTCTGATTTTAAGTTAGATAGACTTTATCCCATGTTCAGTTCCACTTTCGACGTTTAAAGCTAAGGAATAGAAATGCAAGTCAATCAAGAAGACAGAGCGACACCACAATCAGATAAATCGAGTGGTAGCAATGCAGGCGTCATTGGGATCACGGTAGCCGTATTATTAGCGGGGGCGGGGTATTTCTATTTCACTTCAGAAAAGGAACCTGAAATCATTGAGCCTATCCCGGTTCAATTACCAGAACCTGTGCCAGAGCAGCCAATCGAGCAAGAGCCAATTGAAGAAGTGATTGTTGAACCTGAAATCATTGAGCCTGAAGTTATTCCTGCAGAACCTGAAGTGGTCGTTGAGCCTTTACCTGCACTGACTGAAAGCGATGATTTTGTGGAACAAAAAACCATTGCTATGGCTGATGGCATGAAAATCGAATCGATGATCCTTAAAAAGGATATCGCACGCCAATTTGTGGTCTTTGTCGATAACATGGCACAAGGCGAAGTCATTCACAAAGCTAGCCCATTAAAGGGCCCTAAAGACAACTTTAGCGTCAGTGAAATCACTAACAAAACTTACTTAAATCCAGACAGCTACCACCGTTACGATTTATATGCAGACATGATTGCAGGTATGAATGACGAGCAGCTTGTTAGTACCTTTGAAGAGTTATCGCCTTTGTTCAATGAAGCTTTTGAAGAACTAGGCTACAGCGACATGAGCTTTGATGAACGCATGCTTGAAGCTTTCCAGATGATTTTAGCAGCGCCGATTATTGAAGACCCTATTGAGCTGTCATCTATCAGCGTGAATTATCAATTTGTTGACACTAAGCTTGAAGCCTTACCTAATGTGCAAAAGCTGATGGTCAGAATGGGCCCTGAAAACACCCGTAAAATCAAAACTGCCGTCAGAAAACTGCAGCAACAACTGAGCAAATAACGAATAGCATAACGCTATATCGTGAATGCTGATTCCATATTTAATTGGAATTTTTGCATAGCTATGTGAGCTTGATAAAAATAGTGACATTCGTGTCGCTATTTTTATTTCTGCTCATTGCAAAAAGCTTCATTAAGTCGCAATTATTACGGTACAATTATTACGGTACCGTTATTACAGTTCAGCCTGATAGTTGTTTTAGAGCAACGCATTAATAAATCAAAAGCACGGAAAATGTCACCCAGTTAGGGATAACGGGGTCATATCAGAGGCAAAATAGTGCAATTAGTATTTGATATCCTGTCGTGGGGCGCTTGGTCTGTGGACTTTCAAGATAAAGAAAGCTGGACTCATTGGGATAAAAGCACCGCACCGTCATTAGACAAAAAAGATTCTCCTGCATTAGCCCATGTTCCTGCGATGCAGCGTCGCCGTTTTAGTCGTTTAACTAAAATGATGCTCTCTGCTGCCCATGATTGTCAGCCAGCCCAAGATTGCCGTAGTGTATTTTCCTCACGTCATGGTGAACTCACGCGCACCCTTGGCTTACTAGAAGATATTGTTGCTAAAGAAGCCTTATCTCCCCTCGCCTTTAGTCAGTCAGTACATAATACCGCCAGTGGGATATATGGCATCGTAACGGGCAATACTGCGCCTTCAACGTCAATTGCTGCAGGTGAAGAAACGTTATCTCAAGCCGTGATCGAAACTTATGCTCAGTTAACTGAAAACCCAGCTCCTGTATTATTAGTGTTTGGCGATGATCCGGTGCCTGCGGTTTATAATCAGTATACCCAAGAGAATGAGCTACCATTAGCCATGGGTTTGTATTTAGCACCAGCAAATAATGGCCAACAACCCGCTATTGCCCAGCTGACATTAAGCCCTTCAAATGAACAAGCTATGGCAGATAACGTAAGCGGCCAGAAAACATTAAGCTTTGCAGAGTTCATCAATGGCATCGCTTGCCAGAAATCACTATCTGGCCATATAAGTCAGTGGCACTGGCAGTTAACAGCCACTTCTGACTCTGTTGGGCGGTTGTAGACAATGAGCCTAACCCATCAAGGTCACTTTAAGCATCCAAAGCCATTCCCATATTTAACAGGAATGGCCTATATCCCTCGCTGGATTGGTGGCGTGATGTGTTATGTGGTCTTTGGCATAGGAGGGTTATTAAGTTCATTAACCATTTTGCCTGTGCTGCGTTTTTGGCCTGGCTCAAAACAGCAGCGGATCGCTAGAGTTCAAAAAGCGGTGCACTATATGTTTAAAGGTTTTGTGTGGATGCTAACCTTCACAGGGTTAATTAAAGTCAGCGCCCCAAATACCCAAGCATTAGCAGATGCCAAAGGCATGATTGTTATTGCTAATCACCCAACCTTAATCGATGTCGTGGTGCTAATAAGCCTTATCCCCAATGCGGGGTGCATTGTGAAACAATCGCTTTGGCGCAACCCATTTATGCGTGGTGTCTTATCATCAGCTGGTTATATTCCAAATCGCGGCGCAGAATTACTACTGAAAGATTGCCAACAAGTGCTGAACGATAGCACCAACCTCATCATTTTTCCTGAAGGAACTCGCACAGTGGTTGGCACCCAAATCAACCCATTTGCTCGCGGCGCAGCAAACATTGCAATACGCACCCGCACAGATATCCTTCCTGTTTTGCTACATGTCGACGTAGCAGGACTCACTAAGCAACAACCTTGGTACGAACCGCCAAGACAAACAGTAAATATGTCTGTAGAAATTGGCGCAGCTTTTGACCAGCTAAGGTATGATATAAACCAAACGAGTGATGCAAAAATGGCTCGCGTACTGACCAGAGAGTTAGAGCAGCTTTATTCGCAGCAGATAACCGCACTACCGCCCTTATCTGCAACGACTAAGAAATAATTACAATCAAACAAATTAGAATATTAATATGAATCTACATAACGAAATTAAACAACTGATCATCGACTGCCTCGACTTAGAAGATGTCAGTATTGATGATATTGACACCGACGCACCACTTTTTGGTGAGGGATTGGGGTTAGACTCAATTGATGCGCTTGAATTAGGCTTAGCGATTAAAAAGCAATTCGACATCAAAATCGAAGCAAACTCTGATGCCACTAAAGCACACTTTTTCAGTGTGGCGAGTTTAGCTAGCTTTATCGAATCTCAACGTTCTTAGGAGTTATCATGAAAAATCGTGATCAAATCCTAGAGATGCTGACGCAAATATTAGTCGATGAGTTTGAAATCGAAGCTGAAGATATCAGCCTAGATGCTTCACTTTATGAGTCTTTAGATTTAGATAGCATTGATGCTGTTGATTTAGTGATTAAGCTACAGCAAATGACTGGCAAGAAGATTCAACCAGAGCAATTTAAAACTGTGCGCACAGTTGAAGATGTGGTCAATGCCATTGAAGGCTTAATGAAAGATTAATGGTGCTACTACTGCAAATCGTCACAGCCATCGTCATTATCTGTTACCCGTTAGCGGTTTACTTTGGCTTGCAGTACCTTCCACCAGGCACCATTGCGCTATTACTTTGCGCCATATTAATCGCACGCTTAGCGCTAAATAAACAGCAGTTAAAAACCATGGTGTTGCCCATACTGGTTGGTATTGGCTTAACTGCTGCCAGTTTTATTGCCAAACGTAATGACTGGCTACTGTATTACCCTGTAGTCATTAACATGACTATGCTGGGACTGTTTACTAGCTCGTTAATAAAAGGCCCAAGCATGATCGAACGCTTGGCCAAGTTAAAAGAGCCTGATTTACCAGATTCAGCCATTCCATATTTAAATAATGTTACTCGCCTTTGGTGCGGATTATTTATCATTAATGGATTAGCTGCATTTTATACTGCAGAGTTTGCCACATTGGAATTGTGGACACTTTATAATGGATTAATTGCCTATATCTTCATGGGTTTACTGCTCGGTGGAGAATGGATATATCGCAACTTTTGGTTGAAAAAACATGAATAACTTGCTGATAAATTGGCTTAATACTGGCCCTAAAACGCAACAACTGATTAGTTTCAATCATCATGACATCGTAACAGGCTCACTGTTTACAGCTCATGTTGCCCATCTATTCGAGCAACTCAATGCAAGTCCAATTAAGCGTTGGTTATTGGCCGCTGAAACCAGTGATTTATTTGCAGCTGGCATTTGCGCAGCGCTATTAGCAGGTAAACAAGTCATATTGCCGTCAAATACCCAGGGCGGCACATTAAACGAATTAAATCATGCTTTCGATGGCATCATTGCAGATCAGCCACTGTCTGAAGTTAAACACTTTATTCTATTAAAAAAAGAAATGGGCTTAGCCAATAAACCTTGGCCACAATCATCTCAAATCGGTGATTTAGTCCTATTCACCTCAGGCAGTAGTGGTGAACCTAAAGCGATTCAAAAATCCATTGAACAACTGGATGCCGAAGTCAGCGTATTGGAAAGTACTTTTGCGTCAAGATTACCCCAATGTAGTGTGGTATCAACGGTTTCTCACCAACATATTTACGGTTTACTGTTTAAAATCTTGTGGCCATTAGCTGCCAGCCGTCCCTTTTTAAGTGACTTAATTGAATACCCAGAAACCCTGAGTTATTACATCGCATTAATGCCAAACCTGTGTTTAGTCAGCAGTCCTGCGCAATTGTCACGATTACCTGAAGCCCTTGAGTTTGAGCAACAACAGCTTGCACCAAGCCTTATCTTCAGCTCTGGCGGTCCGTTAAGCTATGAAGCGTCGCAGCATATTCATACCTGTTATGGCCAATTTCCAATTGAAGTCTTTGGTAGCACTGAAACTGGCGGCGTTGCTTATCGTCGTCAAATGTCGCCAAACAGAACCTGGCTACCATTCAGTCAAATTGATATTGCCAGCAATCCAGAAGATGGCGCCTTAATGATCAAATCGCCATATTTAGCCTCTGATTCTGAGTGGCTAAAATGTGATGACAAAATTGAGCTTGCAGCCGACGGGCGTTTTACCTTGCTTCACCGTCTCGATCGTATCGTGAAAGTAGAAGAAAAACGCTTATCCTTGGCGCAGATGGAAGGCTTGCTATGCACTCACCCGTTTGTCAAAGAAGCTGCGGTGGTTCAATTAACAGAGCCAAGGATGATGCTAGGTGCAGCCATCACCTTAACAGAACAAGGTCTAGCACAACTGGATGACTCCGGTAAATTGAGTGTTAACAACCACCTTAAAAAACATTTACTTAGCGAGTTCGAACGAGTGACTTTACCTCGTCGTTGGCGCTACCCAGAAGCCTTACCTGTCAATGCACAAGGTAAGCGTATACAAACGGATTTATTGACAGTATTTAATGATGATTAAATCAGCTTTACCCCAAATAATCAGTCAGCAAACCACTGATGATGGCATCAGTTGGCAAATTTTTGTTGCCGCAGAACTGGATTACTTTAAAGGCCATTTTGAAGAGCAAGCAGTTTTACCTGGCGTAACCCAACTCGACTGGGCTATTCAATTAGGTTGTCAGGCATTTGGTTATCAGCCCGATGTTGCCAGCCTTGAAGTGCTTAAATTCCAGCAGCTGATGCTGCCCGACAGCCAAGTGGAATTATTTATCAGCCATAACGCCGCAAAATCAAAACTCACTTTCAGCTACCGTGATGGTGAAAAACGCTATGCTTCTGGCCGTATTGCACTGACAGAAAATGCTGGTTCAAGCACTAGCAGCAAGGAGCGCCAATCATGAAGTTGGCACTGATCATTCCCAATTATAATCATCAACAAGCCATTGCAGACACCTTAGTGGCGTTAGCGCCATTTGGTTTACCTTGCTATCTGATTAACGACGGTAGTAATGACGAGACTCGTTATTTATTACAATCGTTAGCGGATAAATATGACTGGGTGACGCTGTTAACTCACCCATTTAATCGTGGCAAAGGCGCTGCTGTGACGACTGGACTGCGTGCAGCCTTCGCGGATGGATTCACCCATGCATTGCAAATCGACGCCGATGGTCAGCATTGCTTAGATGATATTCCTACTATGATTGCCGCCAGTGAAGCGGAGCCTCTTGCACTGATTTCTGGTAAACCTCAGTATGATGAATCTGTGCCTAAAGGCCGTTTATATGGTCGCTACATCACTCATTTTTGGGTATGGGTTGAAACCTTAAGTTTTGATATTCAAGATTCTATGTGTGGCTTTAGGGTTTACCCTTTAGCGGCAACTGAGCAACTCTTTCGCGAGCAAGCATTAGGTGAGCGAATGGATTTTGATATTGAAATCATGGTGAAACTGCACTGGCAAGGTGTACCAGTAACACACATTCCAACCAAAGTGATTTACCCAGAAGATGGCATCAGCCACTTTCAGGGAGTTAAAGACAACATCCGTATTTCAGCCATGCACACTGGGTTGTTCTTCGGCATGTTAAAGCGCTTACCGAAAATACTTTCAAAAAAAAACGCTAATAAACATTGGTCTGCCATGGGAGAACGTGGCAGCTACTGGGGTATAAAGCTCATCGCCGACAGTTACCGTTTAGGCGGACATTGGCTGTGTAGAGCGATCATGTACCCAGTGATTTGTTACTTCTTCTTGACGGGTGTGACAGCTAGAAATGCTTCAATGGACTTTTTGCGTCGAGTTAAACTCAAGCACCCACAACATGAACAGTTATCAGATCCCGTCACTTGGCGAGACAGCCTGAAACATTTTTTTGCCTTTGGTAATGCAGCATTAGACAGAATTGATGCTTGGTGCGATCGGATTAAACTCGCCCAAGTCGACTTTCCTGATAGGCATGTCTTAGCCGACCAAGTTGAATCAGGCCAAGGCGCGGTATTGTTAGTGTCTCACTTAGGTAATCTTGAACTTTGCCGAGCGATTTCTATCCACCAGCAGCAGGTTAAAGTGAATGTCATGGTGCTCACTAGCCATGCTGAAAACTTTAATAATGTCCTGAAGCAACTTAACCCGAATAGTGGATTAAACCTTATTCAGGTTAACGAACTTGGCCCAAGTACAGCCATGTTATTGCAAGATAAAATTGCAGCAGGCGAATTGGTCGTGATAGCCGCAGATCGCACCTCATCAGATACTGCCGGTCGAGTGTTTTATCACGACTTTATTGATCAACAAGCGGCATTTCCTCAAGGTCCATTTATCCTTGCTGGCCTGCTTGATTGTCCTGTTTACACCATGTTTTGTTTACAAGAACAAGGTCGATACCGAGTTCATGTAGAACACTTGTCAGATAGTTTAAAAGGCCCACGAGCCGGACGTACTGAGCGTTTAGATGACGCGGCTTGTGAATATAGCCGCCGTCTTGAACATTTTGCTACCAGCCAACCGCTGCAGTGGTTTAATTTTTATGATTTTTGGCGTCGCGACGAAGACTCACAAAGAGTAAAGGCAGAACAAGCACCAACAACTGCTGAATCTGATTCATCGCATAACAGTTCAACACCGAGCAGTTCAGCACCGAGCAGTTCAGCACCGAGCAGTTCAGCACAGAGCAGTTCAGTACAATCGGCTTCGTCACAGCACTCTTCACCTAACAATAAGCAGGAACAGTAATACCATGAGCCAATCGACTTCATTTTCAGCAACCCCAAATTTGGCAACGGTAAACTTCGGTCAACGACCTATTAGCCTTGAGCAAGTCGTCAGTGTCGCTAAAGGTGCGCCTGTAAAGTTAAATGAGACACCTGAATACCAAGAATACATTCAAAAAGGTGCTCGTTTTATCGATAGCTTATTAAACGAAGAAGGTGTGGTTTATGGCGTAACAACAGGTTATGGCGACTCATGTACTGTCACTGTTGGTTTGGATTTAGTCCATGAATTACCGCTACATTTGTCCCGTTTTCATGGCTGCGGATTAGGTGATATTTTCTCGCCCATGCAATCTAGAGCCATTATGGCTTGTCGATTAAACTCACTCGCTGTGGGCAAATCAGGAGTGACTTATGAGTTACTTCAGCGCATTGAATTATTACTTAACCTCGATATTACCCCTGTTATTCCAGAAGAAGGATCGGTAGGCGCAAGCGGTGACTTAACCCCGCTGTCATATTTAGCAGCGGTATTGATTGGCGAGCGAGATGTGGTTTATCAAGGCAAGCGCCGCGCTACAAAAGAGGTGTACGCCGAGCTAAATATTGTGCCATTAACGCTGCGCCCTAAAGAAGGGTTAGCATTAATGAATGGCACCGCAGTGATGACCGCTTTAGCCTGTTTAGCTTTCGATCGCGCTCAGTATTTAGCACGCTTATCCAGTCGCATAACTGCTATGGCATCGCTGACACTTAAAGGTAATTCAAATCACTTTGATGACATCTTATTTGATGCTAAACCGCACCCAGGGCAAAACCAAATTGCAGCTTGGATCCGTGAAGATTTAAACCATCACACCCACCCAAGAAACTCAGACCGATTACAAGATCGTTATTCGATTCGCTGTGCACCGCATATCATTGGTGTACTACAAGATGCATTGCCATTTATGCGTCAATTCATTGAAACCGAATTAAACAGCGCCAATGACAACCCAATTGTCGATGGAGAAGGTGAACATATTCTTCATGGTGGTCACTTCTATGGTGGTCATATCGCATTTGTGATGGATTCAATGAAAAACACCGTCGCCAATCTTGCCGATTTAATCGATCGTCAAATGGCATTGGTGATGGACACCAAATTTAATAACGGCTTACCCGCTAACTTATCTGCAGCCGTTGGGGCAAGACAAGCGATTAACCACGGCTTTAAAGCGGTGCAAATTGGCGTGTCAGCTTGGACTGCTGAAGCATTAAAGAACACTATGCCAGCCAGTGTGTTTTCTCGCTCCACAGAGTGCCACAACCAAGATAAAGTCAGCATGGGTACTATTGCTGCACGTGACTGTATGCGTGTATTACAACTTACTGAACAAGTGGCTGCTGCCGCATTATTAGCGATGACACAGGGGATACACTTACGTATCGCCCAAAATGAATTAGCACAAGATTCATTAACACCATCGTTAGCTAAAACTGTTGCACAGGTCAGCGAAGACTTTGAGTTACTCACTGAAGATCGCCCACTGGAAGCGGTTTTACGTCAAACGGTCGAGAAAATTCAATTAGGTCAGTGGGAGGTTTGCTGATATGAAAGCCATTTTCAGCACCGAACTCGCTATGGTGGTGCCCTTTCATGATGTGGACTCAATGGGCATCACTTGGCATGGTAACTATTTACGCTATTTTGAAGTCGCTCGCTGTAAATTGCTCGATGAACTCGGTTATAACTACCGTCAAATGATGCACTCAGGTTACGCTTGGCCCATTGTGGATACTCAGCTTAAATATGTAAAAAGCAGTACCTTCGATCAGCACTTAATTGTGCATGCTGCCATTGTTGAGTGGGAAAATCGCCTGAGGATCAACTATCAAATTCGCGATGCTGAAACCGGCCAGCGAATAACAAAAGGCTATACCATTCAAGCAGCGGTAGAAATCGAAACCGAAGAATTGTGCTTTGTCACCCCTGCTGTATTTAGGCAGAAAATTTTACCGTTGTTGGCTGAAGGTGATGTAAAAAATGAATTAGCTGCTGAACTTGCCAGTCATAGCCAAGAAGTAGCGCAAAATGCCACTGCAAATGAAACCCTTATTAATAAGAGTGTCAGTTAATGAGAGCCTTACTTACCGCAATCATTGCTATAACGCTGCTTACTGGTACTGCGATAGCTCAACCAACTGCAGCCATTACAAGTCAAGATGAGACTGAGACTGAGTCTGAGTCTGAGCTATCCAACCTGCAGTTAGCTACGCTATTTACGACGCCAGCGACCGCTGCACAACTCAACACCTTAGCGCAGAACCTTCAGTTAGGTGAACAAGCTAAAGGTGAGTTTCAGCAAACGCGTTCTCTTGCGGTACTAAAACGCCCACTTAAAAGCGCCGGTCAGTTTATTTTTAGTCAAAATATCGGCTTACTTTGGCAACAAACCTCTCCTTTTAATAGCACCTTATTACTGAAACAAAATACCCTGATTCAACAAGATAGCTTAGGCAATATCACTCAAAGCAAAGCCAATCAAACCAGCGCAGCAATGGCTGAGCAGTTGCCGCAATTGATGCAAGCATTGTTAACGGGTGATCTTGATGTATTAGCTCAAGACTTTGATTTATTTATGTTTGAAGCGGCTAATGAAACACCAGATAACAACTCGGAAAACACTGACTGGCAACTGGGCTTAGTGGCAAAAGATCCATTAATTCAACAAGCCATTGGCGCGATGGTGTTAGAAGGTGGCAATGTTGATGGTAAGCAGCAAATTAATCGCCTTACTATGCTATCTAGCCTTCCCCAAAAACAAGCCAGTGCCACGACGGATATAACCCTTATTCATTTTTCAAATGTCGTCCAAGAACTGACTGAAGAGGATGTGCAAAAAATGACACTCTTGCCAGTCGCAGCGACTGAAGATGCCGTTAGTGAAGCCAAGTAATGTCCAAACTGGCTAGTTGGTTTAACTCACCCAAACAAGCTGTTCCACGCTTTATCATCTGGTGCTTATTGATTGCGCTAGTGAGCGCTTATGGCGTTTTGCTATGGCAATCAGGCGCTAAAATTCAGAGTAACATTTTGGCTATGTTGCCAAAGCTTACTGAAACCCCATTAACCCAAAAAGCACTTGATAAGGTTGAGCAGCGCTTAGCAGATCAAGTCTATATTGGTCTATTAGCGGACAACAAGCAGCAAGCTATCAATGCTGCAACTCACTTAATCGAGCAGTTACAGCAGTCACCCGATGTATTTACCGATATCCGCAGTGGCGAAAGTCAGCAGATGCAGACATTAAGTCAATATTACTTTGATAAGCGCTTTTTTTTACTGACCGATGAGCAATACGGGTTGCTTGCTGATACTGAACACTCTGCAGACTGGCAGCAATTATTACTCGCAGCTCAGCAGCAACTATACAGTAGCTTTGGCTATGCCAGCAGTGCATTGCTGACTCAGGATCCTTTACTGCTTTTTCCTGACAATCTCATTGCGCTCGCTCCGACACAAAAGCTCACGAGTGAACAACATATTTTATTGGGTAAATCTGAGCAGAAATTTGTAGCTATCGTTATGGCCAAAGGCGTTAAGAGCGCCTTTAACCCTGATGGTCAGCAGCAACAAATGACCGTATTAAATGATGCTTTCAGCTCGCTAAAATCTGTTCATTCACAACACGTTCCCAACTCATACCGCGGTGATAATACCGATATTGAAGTCTTGAAAGCGGGAACCTTATTTCATGCGCAGGCGGCAACCGATTCCGCTAAGTTTGAAGTATCGACCATTGGCTCTTTGTCGTTACTCGGCGTGATGATATTAGTTTGGCTAGGGTTTAGAAGTGTGATGCCATTAGCGCTTGCCGTGCTGACCTTATCTAGTGGTTTCTTGTTTGCAGTGGTTGCCACCCTGTCTATATTTGGTGAATTACACTTGCTGACGTTGGTGTTTGGCACCAGTTTGATTGGCGTTGCCATTGACTATAGTTTTCACTTTTACTGTGAAAAGCTATTGTTAAATAAACCTAACGCCACAGCAGTCATCAATAGAATTTTACCTGCAATGACACTGGCTTTATTAACCAGCACCATCGCCTTTATTGCGATCGGAATGACACCGTTTCCCGGTATGCAGCAGGTGGCAATATTCTGCGCGGCAGGTCTATTGGGCGCATACTTAACGTTAGTCTTTGCCTATCCATTATTAGCTAACTCTCGACTCCCCACCTCATCGTTCTTGCTGGTTTGGGCTGAGCGATATTTACATTGGCTCACTAAAGTTACGACTCACAGCGCACATGCAAATTTGAAAATATCTGCGGTGGCATGTGTTATTGCTCTCTTCATGATTGGCGGGATATCCACACTCAAAAGTAACGATGATATTCGTAACTTACAACAAAGCCCTGAACGGATTACCACTGAAGAGAATAAACTCAGACAAGTGCTAAGTGGCGGAACGGATAATCAATTTATCTTGGTCACGGCAAATGATGAACAAGCCTTACTCAACGAACTCGACAAAGCGTCAACCTTGGTATCTGATGCGGTTGTTGCCAACGAAATCAGTAGTTTTGTTAGCTTAAATCGTTACTTACCGAGTGTGCAGAAACAAAAGCAAAACTATCTCGCTTATCAGCAGTTATACCTCCATCATTTAGATGAGATTATTGACGCTCTTGGTTTAGATGAATCGCTTAAAGCAGAGTTGCTGAACCAGCTTTCCTTGAGCGAAAACCAGTTTATTTCTCCAGATTCTGTGCTCAATATTGCCAGCAATGATTTGGCCAGTTTGTGGTTAAGCCCTAACGCAGAAATGAGTACAACGACTCCTATAACAGCGAATATAACAGCTAATATAAGAGCTAGTATAAAAACGGATTCTCAAGCCAGTTCGAACAGTGAATCACATCAGTTTGGCAGCATTATTTTATTAGGCGGGATTAATGATTTATCCGCGCTCACCATTCGCGCAGAGCAAAGTGGTTTATCGGTTAACGTTATCGATAAAGTCGGCGAAATATCTAATCTGATGGCACAATTTAAGCAACTGACCTTACAATTGCTGGTCTTAGTCTGCGTCGTCGCAATATTCATTTTTAGTGTTAAATTTGGCATAAAGCTGGCCATCGGTATTGTATCTGTACCCGCGAGCTCGATACTGCTTACATTAGCCAGCCTTGGCGTCGTCGGCTCACCACTGAGCTTATTTCACGCATTAGCATTGATCCTCGTGTTAGGGATCGGCATTGATTACAGTTTGTTTTTTGCCTCGGTAAAATCAAGTTCTCCAGCTAAGGCAAGTGGCGTGATGATGGCAGTCTTGATGTCCGCCTGTTCAACCTTATTGGCTTTTGGCTTATTGGCCTTTAGCCAAACCAATGCGATACATTATTTTGGCCTCACTTTATTGTTTGGCATTGGATTCACTTTTTTACTCGCCCCCTTGATAAGTATAATAACCAGAGAAGTAGTACATAATGGTAAATAACCCTGTAGGTTCCAGTATGGATGCACCACAAGAGACACCGCGAGACATAAATATCGATGTCGTCATCATCGGCGCAGGGCCTTCTGGAGCCATTGCTGCAAGTTTACTTCATCAACAAGGCAAACAAGTGCTTGTACTTGAAAAGCAGCATTTCCCACGCTTTTCAATTGGCGAAAGTTTATTGCCTTATTGCATGCAGTTTATTGAACAAGCAGGCATGCTTGAGGCGGTTGAACAGGCAGGATTCCAATTCAAAAACGGCGCGGCATTTCGTCATAATGGCACTTACACCACTTTTGATTTTACCGAAAAATTTACTCAAGGCCCGGGAACGACATTCCAAGTTCAACGAGGACAGTTTGATAAACTGCTCGCTGATACCGCAGTTTCACAAGGCGTTGAAATTCGTTATGGGCACCAGGTTAATGATATCGATTTAGGTCAAAATGCTTCATCTACGTCAATTTTAACAGTGACAGATGAGCACGATAGCGTTTATCGCGTCACCGCCAAATATGTTCTGGATGCCAGTGGCTTTGGTCGAGTATTACCAAGGTTATTACACTTAGAAAAACCGTCTAATTTACCTGCTCGCAGTGCCATTTTCACCCATATCGAAGATAACATCACTGATGCTAGTTTTGATCGCGAGAAGATTCTCATCAGTGTTCACCCTAGTCAAAAAGATATCTGGTATTGGCTTATCCCATTTAGTGATGGACGTTGTTCAGTCGGTGTTGTTGCTGAGCCTCATTTAATTGAGCATTGCCAAGGCGATCTTGAAGAACAATTATGGCAACTACTCAACGAAGAACCCGGCTTAAAAGCTCTACTGAGCAATGCCAAAGTATTGCAGCCTTGCGCCAGTTTAAGGGGTTATTCGGCCAATGTATCAACCTTAGCGACATCGCAGTTTGCACTATTAGGTAATGCTGGAGAATTTTTAGACCCAGTATTTTCATCAGGTGTGACGATTGCCATGCAGTCAGCATCAATGGCTGTTGAGACCTTAATAAAACAGCTAGATGGCAAAGAAGTCGATTGGCAGCAAGATTACGCTGAGCCATTAATGCAAGGCGTGAATACCTTCCGCACCTATGTTCAAGCTTGGTACGATGGTCGTTTTCAGGATGTCATTTTTTATGACGACCCAAACCCAACCATAAAACAAATGATTTGCTCTATCTTGGCAGGCTATGCTTGGGATACAAACAATCCGTTTGTAAAAGACTCTGAGCGTCGACTCAATATGATTGTCGACCTGTGTCGCGACCACAATAAAGCGAGTTAATTATGTCTCGAATCATTGCTTTTTCGGTTGTCATTATGGCCATATTTGTTTCTGGTTGTAGTCAACAATTGCAGCGTCAAACTTGCGTTAAACTGACACCAGAAGTGAATTATTGCCTTGCACCTATGCTGCAATCGCCAACCAATAATGAACAACTGCTCAGCCAAAAAATCAGTTTTACTCATGGCGAAAAACACCACGAATTACTGACTCAATTGGAACTTAACTCAACCCAAATGACTTTGGTGGGTCTTGCGCCAATAGGCCAGGCTTTATTCACAGTGACCTTTGATGGTGATGAGGTCATCAGTCAGCAAAACGTGCTTATGGGTGAGGATTTTAAGGCAGAGTATTTGATGGCGATCATGCAGCTGATATATTGGCCTCATGAGCAAATTAATCCGTACTTTAACCAAGGTGAAATGCATGATATCGATTGCACTAAGCAGCGCTGTAGTGCACTTATAGTCAATGACCAGCAAGCCATCACTATTGATTACTCTAATACGAATCCTTGGCTTGCTGAGGTAATATTGCATTTCCCAGCCGCAAATATCACCTTATCGATATCGCCCTTATTATGATGAAAATGGTAAAAACGAAACAGGTTATAATCAATATGCTTGTAACCAAAGTTAATAGTAACCATCACCAACAAGATAAAAGCCAATGACGATGAGCCGTTCCATAGCAATTACACAAATTGGACTATGTACTCCATTAGGCCAAACTCCTGAATCTGTATTAGCACATTTACTTGCTGGTAATACTGATTTTATGGTGCCGCGTGATGAATTAATGTTTAATGCAACCACTCGCGTAGGTGCAATCAAAGATACTGACTTGTTGGCGATTCCCGAAAGGCTTGCGCAGTATAATTGTCGAAACAACCGATTATTGTTTACGGCTGCAATTCAGTTAAAACAGAACATTGAGCAAGCCAAAAGACGATTTGGTCACGATAGAATAGGCATTGTACTTGGTACCAGTACATCAGGTATTTCAAAAGGCGAAGCGGCGCTTGATTATCATCAGCAAAACGGTCATTTCCCATCGAGCTTTCATTACGCTCAACAAGAACTTGGTAGCACCAGTGACTTTTTACGCCAACTCTTTGAGCTAACAGGCCCTTGCTATACCGTTTCAACAGCATGCTCTTCTAGCACCAAAGTATTTGCCAGCGCCCAACGATTACTTAATGCTAATTTATGCGATGTCGTCATTGTCGGTGGCGTTGATAGCTTATGCCAATTAACATTAAATGGATTTAATTCCCTTGAGTCTGTTTCTAAAGGCCTATGTAACCCTTTCAGCCAAAATCGAGATGGGATTAATATTGGCGAAGGTGCAGCGTTATTCCTACTGCAAAAAGCGAATACCCTAGATAGTCAGCCTGAGGTGATGCTTGCTGGTATCGGGGAGTCCTCTGATGCACACCATATTTCAGCGCCGCACCCTCAAGGTTTAGGCGCGATTGCAGCAATGAAAGCTGCACTAAATGATGCCGATATCAATGCAAGCCAAGTGTCATACGTCAATTTACATGGCACAGCGACCCCTAAGAATGATGCGATGGAATCAGTCGCCATGCATCAAGTGTTTGCTGGCGAAATAACAAATACTATTTCTAACACGAGTACTCAAAATACAATCCCTCTATGCAGCTCGACCAAGCCTTTAACGGGTCATTGTTTGGGTGCTGCTGGCGCCATTGAAGCAGCATTTTGCTATTTGTTATTAAGCTCATTCAACCAAGATCAATTACTGCCTCCCCACGTATGGGATAAGCAACAAGATCCAAACGATCCAATATTACCTCTTGTTGAGTCAGCACCTTTAAATGGTACGGTTCAGTCAAAGCCACTGAATTATATTATGAGTAACTCATTTGCTTTTGGTGGCAGTAATGCCAGTATCATTTTCGCGAAAGCAGGAAACCAAGATGTCTGAAAATATTGCAGATAACACTTTACTAGCAAAAAACATTGCTGAGTTTGTGCCCCACAGAGCACCAATGATCTTGATAGATAGAGTAATTCAACACCAGCAAGACAGCCTTATTACCGAAGTGGAAATTACCCCACAAAGTGCTTACGTTAATCACGCTATTAATGGCGTTCCCAATTATGTCGGCATTGAATATATGGCGCAAAGTATTGCTGCATTAGCCGGTGTTGAAGCCCACTTAAGAGATGATAAAATTCGAGTCGGTTTTTTATTAGGCACACGTAAATTAGTCATGCATCAGCCACAATTTACACTAGGCGAAAAGTATCGAATTAGCGTGACAAGGTTATATCAAGAAGACTCTGGTTTAGCGGTATTTGATTGCCAAATATTAGCGGGTGCCACGGTTATCGCCTCAGCCAATGTTAACGTATTTCAACCCCAAGATACCCAAGCGTACATACAAGACAATCAAGTGTAGCCAAGCATAGCCGCTTGCGCAGAACAATCACAGCAAGCTGGCGCTGCACTTTTGGAGAAAACATGACAGCAACGAATAACAGAGTTTTAGTCACAGGCTCAAGCCGCGGAATAGGTAAAGCCATCGCGTTAAAATTGGCCTCTCAAGGTTTTGATATCGCAGTTCACTACCACAGTAATGTGAATGCTGCAGAGCAGACCCAAGCTGAAATTCAGGCCCTTGGCGTTAATGCCAGTTTGATTGCTTTTGATGTTGCAGACAGACAAGCCGCTAAAGCACAAATTGAACAAGATATTGCCCAGAATGGGGCTTATTACGGCGTGATATTAAACGCTGGGATAACCAAAGACACCGCATTTCCTGCAATGACAGAAGATGAATGGGACAGCGTGATCCATACTAACCTCGACGGCTTTTATAACGTTATTCAACCCACTATTATGCCCATGATCCAAGCTAGAAATGGTGGCAGAATTATTACTATGGCTTCTGTTTCAGGGATTGCTGGTAATCGTGGTCAAGTAAACTATAGCGCCTCTAAAGCTGGGCTTATTGGCGCAACAAAAGCACTCTCACTTGAGCTTGCTAAGCGTAAAATTACCGTTAACTGTATTGCACCAGGTTTAATTGAAACCGATATGGTAAGTGACTTCCCTAAAGATATGGTTAACCAAATTGTGCCAATGCGCCGTATGGGTAAAGTCAATGAAATTGCAGGGCTGGCTAACTTCTTAATGTCTGATGATGCAGCTTATATTACTCGCCAAGTGATCTCAGTTAATGGAGGCATGATATGAGCAATAGAGTCGTTATTACCGGCATCGGCGGCGTTTCAGCATTAGGCCATGATTGGCCAACGATTGCTCAGCGATTACAGCAAAAATATAACTGCGTTGTCACTATGACGGAGTGGGATAAATACCCTTCGCTCAATACTCGCCTTGCAGCACCAGTCACTGATTTTGAACAGCCAAAGCATTATTCACGTAAAAAAATTCGCTCTATGGGGCGAGTGTCCATTATGGCAACACGCGCCAGCGAAATCGCCCTTGAAGATGCAGGTCTGCTAGGTGACCCGGTGGTATCTTCTGGTGACATGGGCATTGCCTACGGTTCATCAACTGGGAGCACTGAGCCCATTATTGGTTTTGGCGATATGCTAAAAAACGGTGATATGTCGGGTATCAATGCCACCAGCTATATTCGTATGATGGCGCATACGACAGCGGTAAATGTCGGGGTGTTTTTTGGCCTTAAAGGCCGCGTTCACACCACCAGCAGTGCATGCACATCAGGTAGCCAAGCAATAGGTTATGCCTATGAAGCCATTAAATTTGGTCAACAGACCTTAATGCTAGCAGGTGGTGGTGAAGAGCTTTGTCCCACTGAAGCGGTAGTGTTTGACACCTTATTTGCCACCAGCACTAAGAACGATGAACCTCAATCCACTCCGAGACCCTTTGATAGTCAACGAGACGGTTTAGTGATCGGCGAAGGCGCTTGTACCTTAGTCTTGGAAGAGCTTGAGCACGCAAAATCTCGAGGCGCAACCATCTATGCTGAACTCGTTGGTTTTGGCACTAACTCTGATGGCTTGCACATTACACAGCCTAATGCCGACACCATGGAAGTGGCTATTCGTCTTGCACTAAAAAATGCCGATGTTGATGCTGAAAAAATTGGCTATGTTAACGCTCACGGCACCGCCACCGACCGTGGTGATATTGCAGAGTCAAAAGCCACTTATGCAGTATTTGGTGAACACACACCAATTTCATCACTTAAAAGCTATACAGGGCATACCCTCGGCGCATGTGGTGCGCTAGAAGCTTGGGTCAGTATTGAGATGATGAATGCAGGCTGGTTTGCTCCAAGTCTTAACCTTGATCAAGTGGACCCAGAGTGTGCACCGCTTGATTATATTAAGGACGACGTCCGACCGATTAACACCGACTATGTCATGAGCAATAATTTTGCTTTTGGTGGCATAAATACGTCATTAATCTTTAAAAGATGGCAGGCATAAATGCTTGCTATGACTCTACACTCATTCATAAGGATATAGAATGAAACTGCTACTCAATACACTCTTGAATACACTCATCATTAGCTGCTGTTTATTCAGCTCTATGACATTAGCGAAAACCTACACCACAGAAGAGTACCAACAGATTTTTACGGGTGATGATACCTATAAACAACAGCAAGCTGTTGAATCAATGATCTTGGTGGGGCTTGAAGACCCAAGTATCTACAACACCATCCAAGCAAAAATTGTCGCCCAAATGCATACTGCAACAGATAAGCACGCCATTGATAATACTGCTTGGTTAATTAAGGGCTTAGGATATTCAGGCGACCCACAATACCATGATTTCTTATTAACCCTCTCTGAAGGGTATGCCCATAAAAAAATCCGTAAATATGCTAAACGTGCCGTTGACGATTTATCTAAATTTCAAGTGTGGAATGTGATCCTTCAAGATAAAACCCACTATGATAATAAGCAGCCACATCGTCAAAATATCTATGCCGCAGCCTTAAGAGGTGACGATTTAGAGTTAATGCGAATCGCAGCTAAACGAATCGCCAACGGATACCTTTTTGACGATTTTATGCTCGAGCAATTAGCGACACAGCTCAAACCAATGCGCTTAATGGATGACAGTAAGCTTGCTATTGATACTTATGCCTGGGTAACTCGCGCACTAGCAAGCTCAGGCAACGAAAAATATAAACCTGTTGTTGAAGCGGTATCACAAACTGCAGAACAGAAAAAACTGAGAAAGTACGCCACTAAATATTTAAGAAAATATTACTAGCGCCCTTATGACAAATCGCTACAGCATCAATAAATGCTGTAGCGATAAAACTGATCCACCCTACTGCCTGCTGCTTACTCACTAATCACTAATCACTACTCAACTTTCCCGCGATAAACAGCCCCCTTTAAGTCAACTTGCTAATTGTTCTACCGACACCAATAGCTTGAAGCAATTATTTCAGGCTTGATTTAAACACTTTATTAGAATAATCTTATTGAGATAAATCTTATAGAAATGAATTTTATAGAGATAAGTTTTATAGATAGTCAATAAACGATTCGTAGAGTTAACATTAGCAGGTGGGTTCATCATGACAGACGCAACTATAGTTTCAGACCATAGCAATTTATCAAGCACTGCAACAAAACTAGCAGGCAAACAAGAAACAGATATTTGCTGGCAGCTCGTTAAGCAAGGCGCGCCGTTAATTGATGTTAGAAACCCTGATGAATTTGCTTTAGGTCACCTGCCTAATGCCATCAATGTTCCATTAACAGAGCTTGCTCAATGGTTGCGCGCACATAAAGCAAAGCAACAACAATTTGTTGTATATTGTGGTGCAGGCATTCGGGCACAAAAGGGCTGTGATATTTTTGAAGCTGAAGGGTTTAGCTGCGCTGTAAATGCCGGTGCAATGAAAGACTTACTGTGTTGTGAGTCACTTAATAACTAACATAAAGACCAGTAAAAGTTGCACAGAGTTTATCTGCGCAATGTAGCTGAACCTCTAGTGTCACTTTCACTTTTCCGCCTGTTTTTAATGCATCAAGTGATATTGATTCAGGCCAAGTGACACTGACTTGAGGCGCTTGAGTAATAGGCGCGGTATAGCGGATATTGGCATCGGCTAAGACGATATTACCTTCAACCCCACGGACTCGTTGCTGCAGCCACAACATTCCCCAACCCGTTAACGTCATCAGAGTATAAATACTGCCAGCAAACATCGTTTGATGTAGGTTAATATTGGGTGCTAACGGTGCTGTGCAGGAAAATTGATCACCATCAAAATGAATGGGGGTCACTTGCATAAACTGACTCACAGGAATGGTTTGGTGCCATGTCTGTTGCAGCTCAAGCAATAATCTTGCTGTCATTGTTGAGTCAGTTTTCATCGATTAAACCTGTTACACCTGCAAGTTAAAAGTCACTGGGCCATCATTAAGTAGTTCAACTTTCATATTGGCGCCAAATGAGCCCGTTTGCGTTGTTACGCCTTGTTCACGGCAAAAGGCGATAAACGCTTGGTATAATTCATTTGCTTGCTCGGGTGTAGCAGCACTGGAGAAACTTGGGCGTAAACCGCGACCGGTATCGGCAGCCAAGGTAAATTGAGAAACGACTAATAACTCTCCGCCAACTTGTTGAAGGTTAAGGTTCATTTTGTCATTTTCATCATTGAAAATGCGGTAGCCGATAACTTTTTTAGCTAACTTGCGCATTTTTTCAAGGTCATCATCTTTCTCGACCCCAAGCAGCACTAATAAACCTTTATTAATACTACCTGTAACTTGCTCAGCCTGTTCGGGATCTTCGCCTTCAGCGGCAATAGTGACACTGGCATGTGCCACCCTTTGGATTAATCCAATCAATGCTATGTCCTAATTTACGGGATCTATGAACACATTCTACAATATTAAGCGCCTGCGTCAGGCTTAATAACAGGAATTGGCTTAATCAAATCCTCTGAACCTTTTGGCAGTGATTTACCCACTTGCTTAAGGCCTTCATCGGTCCACAACATGAAACGACGTAATTCTTCTAACTCAATTGAATCGACAAATGTAGCTGCACCTTGCACTTGGATCACGCCGCCATTCTCGCGAATAACAAACTTAGCAAAGTTCAGTTTTTGGTTTAATGATCCAATCAATACAAGCAGTTCTTTACTGCCATGTAATTGCGGATGAACAGCAAATAAGCGATTAGTTAAAATTCTATCTACGCCTTGCTCACTCATGCTTGGCTGTAACACAAATTGATTATCACCAAACTGGACAGCCACGCTGGTTGGGCTGAGTTTGGTGGCTAAATAGCTTGATTTCAATAATGCGTTATACAATTCATCAGTGGCTTGCTGATCTGTCATACCTGCCATATTAATCATTGTAGGGGCAGCATTGGTTGCACTTTCTGTTGTTGAATTGTCGGTTGCAGCACAAGCTGTTAAACCTAATACACATGCGGCAATAAGCAATTTTTTCATTTTCGTTCCTTGTAAGTACTTCCGGTATAACCTCATGATGAAGTCATAGCCAATATTTTATTATTATTTAACACTTGGATAGCAATATACCGTGTAGTGCTAGCTTAAGCACAGATAAATTATTCATGTTGTTCATGAACACCTACTGTATCGCTTATCGCTCGGTTGATTTTGTGGCGTCATTTTCTGGGTTAGACACTGCCAGCTCAATCACATCAGAGTGAGAATCAACGTCTTCAATTTCAGCGTTATCTTTACTTGTATTTGCTTTAGCCTGTGCGTGAAGCTGGGCTTTTTTCTTAACTGAAAAAATACCCGAGGTGAGATACTCTGGCAACGCTGCGGTAATTTCAGCGCCTAATAGTACGATGACCCAAGACAAATAGACCCAAACAAATAAAATAGGAATGGTTGCTAGCGCACCATAAATCGCTTCATAACTTGGAAACTGAGTCACATAAAATGCAAACCCTTTTTTACCCGCCTCAAAGAGTATTGCTGCCACACTTGCGCCAATGAGAGCATGCCAAAAATGCACTTTTTTATTAGGTACCACCATGTACAGCAGCAAAATCGAAGCCACTGAAAATAACATCGGCAAACGCTCCACCATCCAAGTCATTAAGGCCGATATTTCGCTGCTATCAAATACCTTGAGTGACACAACATAAGACGTCGCAACGATGCTCGCCCCCATTAAAACGGGTCCGAGAGTCAATACCATCCAATACATTGAAAATGACACCACATAAGAGCGCTTTTCTGTGGTGCGCCAAATATTATTCAACGCTTTATCAATCGCCGAGATCAACATTAATGCGACAACAACTAAGGCCAGGACACCGACAAAGGTCGCTTTTGAGGCATTATCAACAAATTCATTAATATAAATTTGTACCGTATCCCCTGATGCGGGCATAAAATTACTGTAAATGAAGTTTTCGATCTGACCGCGAATACCTGAAAAACCAGGAAAAGCAGATAACATCGACATCATCACTGCCACCATTGGCACTAACGATAGCAAAGTCACATAGGCTAAATGTCCGGCTTTGACATTGATTTGGTCTTCCTGCAATCTTTGCTTCAGGTGAACTAAAAAACGCCAAATGCTGACATTCATATTTTTTAGATAAGCTACATCTATCTTATTTGTCACAATATTCTCTGATTTATTAATTTCAATTACGCGTTTAACTTCGTACAATGTTATAACACGATAGTTACACTCCTAGGGAGCAATTTAATGTCTCAACAAGGTTCTGCAGGCAATGTTATTGCCGCAATTGCCAGCTTCTTTTTTCCAGGTTTAGGCCAACTGGTTCAAGGACGCATTATAGCTGCAATTCTATTTTTCTGTATTACAGCAGTAGGTTACTTTTTTTGGGTGTTAATTATCCCAGCGATTATTGGTGCTGTTTTTCATCTTTGGAGCGTTATCGACGCAGCCATATTTAAAGCAGATTAGTGCAACGACAACAATAAAGAGATCAGAAGATGAAGAAATGGATATCACTAGTATTCCTTAGCGTCAGCTTGTTATTAAGTGGCTGCCAAAGTGCCTATTATGGTGCAATGGAAAAAGTAGGCTATCACAAGCGTGACATCATGGTCGATCGCGTTCAAGAAGCGAAAGAATCCCAAGAAGAAGCTCAAGAGCAATTCAGTTCAGCACTAGAAGAAATGCAGGCTTTGCTGGCGTTTGATGGTGGCGATCTTGAGGATGCTTACAACAAAG
The DNA here is from genome assembly GCF_002873615.1 of Shewanella sp. 10N.286.51.B7. Lineage (NCBI taxonomy): Bacteria > Pseudomonadati > Pseudomonadota > Gammaproteobacteria > Alteromonadales > Shewanellaceae > Shewanella > Shewanella sp. 10N.286.51.B7. The sequence goes on along the minus strand of NZ_MCUF01000020.1, from coordinate 84,390 downwards.
CAAAAGATGAATATGAGTCAGCTCAAGCTGCAGCAGATGAAGTTGGCAGCCGTATTGATAAAGTCGAAGATGTCGCCGAAGCTTTATTTGACGAATGGGAAACTGAAATTCAAGAAATCAGTAAAGCGAGCCTCCGTCGTAATAGCACCAATAAACTCAATGAAACTCAGCGCTCATATAATTCATTAGTTAAGGGAATGCGCCGTGCAGAAGCGAAAATGCCGCCAATCTTAACGGCAATGAAAGACAATATGCTGTACTTAAAGCACAACCTAAATGCCCAAGCAATTGGCGCAATTAAAGGTGAATTTAATAGCTTACAATCTGACATTTCAAGCTTGATTACTGAGATGAACAAATCGATTGCTGAATCAAACAAATTCATCGAAGCGATGGAAAAAGGCTAACTCAGGTCATAACCTCGTTAGACTTACTGCAATCTAAATACTAAGGCGTAACATCGTTGTTTACGCCTTTTTTATTACTTGTCTAATCATAAGATAAAACACAACAAACAAAACTGGGATATTCCGACTTACTGACACTGTCCTAACCAGAATGAGTCACAGTCTTAAAAGTGAGACAAATAGCTATAGAAACCAATCTATTTAACTTATATTTCAGTTTAGTTAGTCCAAGGTCGCTCTGTTAGAGCAGATTTTTAATTTAGGTTTAGCTTTTATCTGTCGGTTCAAAACAATTACATCGTTAATGTAGCCGCAGCTTTTTCTTTTCAATTTCGTTTAACGATAGCTTTATTACGGTGGATTTAATGAGCAGTTTAATGCATACCTTGCGCTTTTTTATACTGCCATTCTTTATTACATTTCTGTCATTAGCCTTATTGGCGCATTTTCAGAGTCACTGGATAGATTGGCAAGATACTTTGCATTACGCACCGTATTGGTTACTCGCTGCATCATCATTAATTTGTCTGCAATTCAATCGCAGCCGTCTATTTTATATCGGCTTATTATTACTATGCTTTTATACCCTGCAAAGTCACCGACTCTTTCTTTCCCCTATAATCCATCAGTTTTTACCGCTATTTGGCACTCTGGTCATTTGCATGTTTTGCTTTATTAAAGACCGTGGAGTGATAAGTGTGCATAGCTTTTACCGCATGGGTGGAGTTGTAATATGTGGGATAGTGGCTTACCTCTGGGTTTATCTTATCGGACAATACTCACAGGGATTAAATCAATTTCAGCAAAGTTTTGGCCTGAGTGTAGAAAGCTCGCCACTGCATTTATTGCCAATTTATCCGCTAGCCATCGTGCTGATTTTCCGTCTCAGTTGGCACAGTAATCTCGCGCAAACCAGCTTAGGGATCTGCTTACTATTGTGGCTTTGCTATTTTTTAGTCCCGACCAATTTACCCTTATCTATCCTATTTTGCTGCATCGCGATTAGCTTCTTAATTACAGTGCTATTTGACTCGTATTTCTTAGCTTACCGCGATGAGTTAACAGGACTGCCTTCTAGGCGAGCATTATTTAACTTGAGCCTAGCATTAGGACGTAAATATACCGTTGCCATGGTCGATATCGACCACTTTAAAAGCTTTAATGACACCTATGGCCATGATGTTGGTGATGATGTGTTAAAACTGGTCGCAGTAAAACTCGCTAAGGTGACAGGCGGTGGTAAAACTTTCCGTTATGGTGGTGAGGAATTTACCATTGTATTTCCACGTAAAGACATAGACCAAGTCTATTCACACCTTGATGATGTTAGACAAAGCATTGAAGATTATGACATCGTTCTACGGGACGAAAACCGTAAAACCAATTCAAAGAAGAGTCGCGGTAAAGCGCCGGTAAAAAAGAAAACCGTGAATGTCACCGTCTCTATTGGCTGCGCTGAACATAAGACAGACCAAAGCTTTGAACAAAGTATGAAACTTGCTGATAAAGCCCTGTATCGTGCTAAAGATCGCGGACGTAACCAAGTTAGGTTTTAATGTCGCCACTCATTAAACCTGACTAAATAATTTCCCCATACCAATCTTATTAAAATCCCTGTTACTCGGATTGAATTGATTCTTAGGGAAAACTTGTACCAAAAGAGCAAAAAAACAACTAGATGTGAGCTGGTCAATAACGACCTAAAAAGCACTATATTGACAAGGGTTATCGCTCGAAGTACATGCCACAATAGTCACGGCAATGCCTGAAAGTGTTGCTTTTGACTCAGTCATAAAACCATAAGCTTCCACAACCTTTTTCATCACCATATAGTCTTCACTTTGTTGCGATTCAAACTGAAACTTATCTCCGAGAGTAAATATTGGGTCTTCGGCAATGTCGAGGAAATTATTATGCTCATCTTGCAGAGCGATAAATTTATAATGCAGCTGTTCGTCCATATCAATCATGTCAACTTCAGAATTAAACTGCGACTCATCAGAGAATCTATACACTATTTTCGGGGATAAATTCGTCACAAAAATCCCAGTTTGATAGCTTACCTGCATGCCGTGTTTATAACGATTTACCAGATCTGAATATTCACTTTGTTGACGCCAAGTATCACTCACCTTATTAGGCAAGTATCCACTGCCGATTAACTCCCAAGCAGAGCCTGCAACTTGGTAATCTACTGATATGTTAATAGGTTGAAAGAAATCGATTTGATACAGTTCTTCTGCGAAAAGGATAAATTGTTCACGGGCAATATTAGTTAGCTTAAGCGGCTTTACTATCGAGCCATCTTCCATCCTGCAGAAACCTTTGGTCGCTGATTTACTATAATCACTACACACTTCCACTTGCAGTTTTTTGACATCAAATTTACGAACGTCAAACTCATTAAAATTAACCACATTAACGACTTTTTGTTCTCTGTCTCTCAGGGCTGATATGGCGGCGACACGATAATCATCACTAGAAACGCACTCATTACATTGCACACTCACAACCGTATTGAACACATTTGCCATCACAGGTGGGCAGATCTGCATTAAAAAAGAGAAAACCGATATTGAAATCAAAACTTTCATTGAGTAAAAATCCATTTTTATACGCGGGCTAGGTGATATTTGAAACGACTGCTGGTTTATCTTACGCGATGACCTAATTAACTTAAGATAAAACTCAGCCTTAAAATTCAGTTCTAAAATTCAGTTTTAAAATTCAGTTTTAAAATTCAGTTTTAAAATTCAGTTTTAAAATTCAGTCTTAAAATTCAGTTTTAAAATTCAGTTTTAAAATTCAGTCTTAAAATTCAGTCTTAAAATTCAGTCTTAAAATTCAGTCTTAAAAATTAGCTTAAGCCATCATCGCTGTTGAACATAGTGAATGATGAAGTCAGACTTTAAACCTAAAAAAGAACTAACACCCCTCTAAATCCCTTTCAACTACCGGGGTTTCCTTTGCGGCCTGCGGCTCAGAGTAGCGGATCTCGCAATCATTCACTGAATAATCTGCAGCAGGTCTAATACGTAAACCACTGCGTCCAGAAATGCTATATGAAGTAACTTCGAAATCATCTCCATCAACGATATTAATAGCGCGGGCAATACCTGCGTTAGTATGTCTCGGGTAACCATAAGCTAGCGTAATGTTTTGGCCCTCTACCACAATACTATTACTAATACCTGAAGCTGCAGCCGTTTCATCACAATCAGCACTAATTACGCAAGCGGAATACACTAAATCTTTAGCGCTGCTAATCGCACCAGACACCCCTTGCATTTGTCCTGCGTATGCATCTTCTTTTAAACTAATAAACTTTGGCGCAGCAATCACTGCAAGTATCGCTAAAATAATGATAACCACAACAAGCTCGATTAAGGTGAAACCCTTGTGAGCGTTTGATAAGGGGCTGCTGTAACATACAGATTTTATTGACATATGACCTCTAACGACATTATATAAATTCTAGTATATATTGCGCATGCATGATTAACTCGCGATGGTAACTTTGTTTTTGCCTTGGCGTTTTGCGCGGTACATTGCAGTGTCCGCTCTGTGGATCAAGCTATCTGTGTCTTTATCAAAGCCACTTGATAAAGCCAAACCAATACACGCACTAATACAAATCACACTGTCTTCAATAATTACCGGTTCAGAAAATAGTTGCAGTAATTTTTCAGCCGCACACTCTGCAGCAATGATCGAATCCATATTCGGCATTAATACGATAAATTCATCACCACCATAACGAGCAAGAATATCGTGAATAAATAGATGGTTATTGACTTTATCTGCTAAGGTTTTTAGTAATTTATCACCCACTCTATGTCCATATTGGTCATTCACCCCTTTAAAACCATCGAGGTCGATAAACAATAATGAAAAATGTTTTTGCTGCTGTAATAACTCAGCAATTTTATCTCTAATCGCGACCCGATTAGCTAGCCCTGTCACCGCATCATGATTGGCGAGCTGTAAGGCTTTTTCTTGAGCTTCGGCTAAATCAGCGGTGCGATCAGCAACTCTCACCTCTAGCTCTTCTCTTCCATTTCTAATTTCTAATGACATTTGTCTAAAGCTATCAAATAACTTTGCAAATTCTGCGGTATGAAAACCTCTAGGGTGTCTCTGCGTATCCGAACGAATATCAGTGATGACGCGAGTTTTAGCCGTTAAAATATCGATTGGTCGAGTAATTAAGCCGACAATCCACCAACTAAACACACTGCATACAATCAGCGATACCAATGCCACTAAAAGAGTAAATTTTATAACGACAAAAGCACGTTGATCGAGCTCAACAAGAGGTTGTGGGATCATGACTCCCCAGCCCGTGGTAGGCACCACATCAAAGCCCGCAATCATGTCCGCTTTTACCGCTGGCGAGTAGAACTGACTTACCCCCGTTTCACCCGCCATCATCTGCTTAACGATGCTCACTTTACTGATATTTTTAGCCTCTGCTTGCCACGTTTTGTTGGGATGAGCCAACACGTTACCTCGCTTATCAACAATTGCCGCATGGCCTTTATCGCCGAACATCACCGCCGATTGTAATTGCTCAATATAAGTGGCATGCATCGTCGCCAACCAAATACGCATATCTGGGGTTTGGCGTATCATGTATAAGGTTGGCTGTAGCACACCATTTTTATGAATAGGGGTAAAATGCGCTTCTGATAATTCAGATAAATCAAATGGATTATTGGTATCGGTTAGGCTTAAAGGTTGAGAGTTTTCAGCACCATATACGACGTTTTCTCGTTGTCCTTGGGGGTTAAAGACACCAATTGAAACCACATCAACGGTGTTCAATAAATCAAACATGATGCTATCAACACCCTGATGGGAGTTGCTGTTGGTTACTGTGGTAAAAATAGCGAGTGCATCTATCGCATAACGATTAAGTGCTTTGGTAATGTTTTGCGCGAGTAATAGATGCTTGTCATGCACCATATTATATTCGTTCTCAAGAGCTGAATTTGCCGACCAAAATGATATTGCAGTAATGGGGATGAGTGACGTTAAAATCATCACCAAAAATAACAAATGGCGAAAAGAAAGTTTCATTGAGATTCCATGCTCAGGTTATTGTATTAATACGCCTTATACCAACGTTTTATTGCCTTACAGTCTAGAAAAGCTAGGACTAATGTAAGCCTGCTCAACCTGTAAAAAAAATGCTACACATTTGGTGCAGCATTGTTACACACGCTCAAAGAGTGTTCAACCATTAGCACGTAAAACTGAATAGTTACTCTAAAGAAGTGAGAGGATCATCAATAAATATTGAGTTGATACTCAAAATAGGCTTAACAATATAGATGGTTTTCGGGTGTTCGAGCCTAAAACAAGGCTCGAATGATAGATGAGTTAATATGAAAGTTTATTCAGCAGTGTTTGTTGTAGCTTGATAGTGTTTACCATTAATACGTTGAATAATTTGCGTTGCAGTCAAATCGTGAACCACATTAATGACTGTTGAAGCCGCATCAGTTATCGCACCTAATACCACCAAAATAGGGATCACTTCCAAAGGCAACCCTAAGGTAGTAACAATAAAAATCTCACCTAAAAAAGCGCCACCAGGAACTCCTCCAATAACAAACGCTGACAGTACAGATATCAAGATGGTTAACATAAACACATCACTGGTGAATTCCATACCCAATAGCGAATAAATAAATACGATTTTGAGTGCGGTTATCATCGCTGCGCCGCCCTTATTAAGGTTCACTAATAGCGGTAAACTTATCTCAGCGATTTGCTCATTTAAGTCCATTTTAGCCGCAGCCCTGATATTCACTGGCAAGGTTGCTAATGATGAGCTTGTTCCTAACGCTGTCACCGCTGGTTCAAGCATATTTTGCCAAAAGCGTTTCACACCTATTAAACCGCCGCCAACCCATGAATAAAACGTCGAACCTAAGGTTAAATACACCACAGTTGCAACCAAAAATAGCCCTACAGCTCTTGCAAATGTTCCCATTAATTCAGCGTCTTGACTGGCCATCGTTGCCGCAAAGTAAGCACCTAAGCCAATTGGCGCAACATGCATTAATATCGCAATAATTTTCATTATCACGGTATTCAAGCTATCAAGTAACGCCGATACTTTACGGCCATCCTCGCCTGATTGACCGATGGCGATACCACTGATTACTGACATGATAATCAGCGCTAAAATGTTCGATTTTGATAACAACCCAACAAAATCATTGGTGGTCAATAAGCTAACAAAGTCCATACTGCCAGCGGCTTCTACGGTTTCCGCAAGTTCTAGTGTGACTCCTTGAGCAGGATCATAGGCGAGTGCCAATAACACAATCCCAATGGCAGGCACCATTGCCATCACCACAGACACGGCCATTATCGAAGCCAAAATAGAACCTAACCTTTTTAAGTCCGTCATCTTCGCAATTGAAGACATCACACTCACGGCCACTAAAGGCACAATAATCATAAACAATAAATTCAGGAAGATTTGCCCAATAGGCTTAAGCTTGATAGCAAATTCTGGCAATGCAGTCCCAAGTAATCCGCCAAGCAATAAAGCTGACAATAAAATAATTGATGACCGATAGACTTGCAGGGTATTCCACATAAATAATGTCCGTATATTGTTGTGCAGCTAAATATTTCACTTAATAGTCAGAATAATAAAAAAGCCTGCAACTTGCAGGCTTATTTTCTTATTGGCTCAATTAGCGATGCACACGTCCTCGCCCTTCTCTTGCCATACCTGATTGACGGGCTTGACGAGAGCGATTTAAGCTTTGGTGATCAAAGCCGCCACTTGGACGACTACGATTGATTGAGTTATTCATGTTCGATGGACGTGAAGAAGGCATCGTTGCTGGCATATTTGACGGCCTTGACGAAGGTAACGTCGACGGACGAGTGGATGGCAGCGTGCTAGGTTTACTAATATTACTAGGCTTATTGATATTAGTGGGCTTGCTCAAGTCCCGAGTAGCAGGAGCCGTATTCCACTTGCCATCACTGCGGTTCTCCCACTTACCTTGATTATCACGAGCCACATTACCGTGTTTATCTGCAAACACATCATTGCTGCGATTCTTATTGTAAGTGGCTTTTTTCAAGTTTTTATTGGCGACTGCAGGGCTCGCTAAACGATCGCGAGTGGCTGGGCGGTTATACAAATTGTTCTGCTTGCCAATTCTATTACCATTAATATTTGTAGAATTGATTCGATTAGACACCTTAGTTCGATTACCCACACTAATACTGTTACCAATATTAATATTGCCAGTATTAATCACCACAGGGCGGCGGTATCCACCACCATAATAGCCACCACAGCATCGATAAGGACGGTGATAGCCGTAGCCACCTCCCCACACAACACCAGCACGGTAAAAGCCATTACTCCAGCTCACGCCCACATTCCAGCCTGTCCAAGGGTTATAACCTACATGTAAACCCCAGGTCGGTGGACGAGGATAATAATATCTTCCCCAATATGGCGGGTAATACCAACCAGTGCCATAAATAGGCACGCCGTAATATGGATAAGACCACATATAGCCTGGGGTATAACCCACGTAAACCACTTCAGGGGTCGAGTCATAAACTTGTACGTAAGTGGTGTTATAGACAGGTGAACTTGCTGGAATTTTTGCGATTTCTTCATTCGGAATATCATCAGCAACAATCCAAGGGCCTTTGGCTGATGCCGATGTAAACCACACCCCATTGTCGACGGCGTAATAGACTTTTTTGATCAATAAAACTTGGGTTGAAGTGTTAACGGCGTAAGAAACTGAAGTGCCTGTTACCGCCTCGAATTTAGGCTCGCCATCATATTCCACCTCAAGCTTAGCTTCGTCACGTTTAATCGCTGCTGTTTGCGGAATTTGCGCATCTAACATGGCTTGATTTGCTTCATCAGTGCCCGCAACAGAAACCCTTAAACCACCAATATCGGATTCTGGTGGAATATCTTTGAAGCTTTCAGGTAATTTATCCCCGCGCACAAATGCCCACGGCCCAGCTTGTTTTTTTGATTTAAACCAACGACCCGAAAGTAACAGATACATATCACCTGATGTTGTTTCACGGATCCAGGCCGTTTCTGTATTACTGACATATAAAAGTTTGCCATCGATTAAACTCTGCCAATTAGGCGAACCATCAGTTGAAATCAATTCTGTCGGGACATCCGAGGTAATAATATGCGGTGCATTGGCAGTGCTTTTTGCTGGTTCATCCTCCTCGGTGTTCACCATGCTGACCAAATCTTCAGGTGGATAAAGTGTGACTTGCCATGGCCCCATAGGATCTTCTGCCACATACCAATATGTGCCACTACTTAAATAGAGTTTCTTTGACTGGGTGTCACGGGCAACAGCGAAAGGAGTATTGAGAATACGTTCATAAGGGCTATTTTCGATTTCCCTAAACTGTGGCTCACCATCGTAAGACAGCAAAACACTCAAGGTTGAACTGAAAATAACCTCAGGTGCATCATTTTTAATATTATCTAAGCTGCGTTTTTCTTGCTCCGCGGTTTCTAAACTGGCAGACAATCGCTCCATAGATATTTCAAAGCGGGTAGAGGCTAATGCCTCTGAAACGGTATCGGTAAAGGTTTGCTGATCTTCTTCTGTTGAAGATGGCCAGCGCACTTCAGTCACTTGAATATTACGCACAGTTGTTACATCGTCAGTGGTATCAATTCGGGCACTAAACCAAAATGCACCAAATACAGGGTCTGGTTGATTTTCGACCTCAAATGACATCGCTGCACGACTTTGTAATACATTACCGTTAAGGGATTCTGGCTGTGGTTGGTAAACCACTAACGTGCCTAGTTTAGTATCAACTTCTTGTGGCCACTCCAAAGCAATTGCCGAAAAAGGCATCAAGCATAACGAAAGCCAAAGTGTCATTGTCCGACACAACTTATTACTGATGTAATTTACCATTACGCTTCCTTTTTCTGCTGTGACTATTGCTGAGTATAGCTTCCAGTTGAAACTTCATGACTTCCATCTAGGGCGAGTCGAAAAACATATTGCTTAATTAATATACCGACAAAAACCTTGAATAGGGAATTATCTTTACAAAATATGACATTAGATTGAGGCAATTAGCGTTTAACTGTTAGATTATCTTATCGACTCAAATTTTCTCCGAGATAAAAATGGCTAAAAATTTATTTCAAAATCTTGATTTAAACTTATTACATGTTTTTTTTATTCTTTATCAAGAACGAAATATGCGCCTTACAGCTCAGCGTTTGTTTGTCACACAGCCCGCTATTAGCAAGTCTTTACAGAAACTAAGACACCATTTTGGCGACGAGCTGTTTGTTAAGATCCCTTCAGGACTCGAGCCAACCGCCTTCGCCGAGCATTTATTCCAATCGACCCGCCCTGTTTATCAAGACCTTGAACTGGCGGTAAACAGTGTTAATGAGTTCGACCCTGCTGCACTAGAAGACACGTTTCACATTGCGCTTTCGCCATTTCTGCTCAACAGCATAGGCAGCAAACTATTTCTAAATATTATGGCATCAGCACCAAAATGTAATGTTCAAATGTATAAATGGTCTACTGATTCATTAGCTCAAATTCAGCAAGACCGACTTCATTTAGGACTCACTTATCAGATGCCTGATGTTCCTGCCGAAATATCAGAAAGGTCCATTACCATAGATACTTTTAAGTGCTATGTTCGGAAAGATCATCCATGCAAACAAAAGGAGATTAGTTTAGCTGAAGCTGCACGGTTTGATTTAGCAACAATCATTGCTGCCGATTGGAACGTGCAGAAAACCAATATCCAAGCGATTTTTAAGAAAAAAAATCTTGAATTCAGTATTAAATACCGCTCTGAATTACCATCAGCTATATTAGAAGTGATTAGCGAAACTGATATGATTGCCCCCCTATCAGGATTTCTCGATATGAGCCATTATCCCCAATTACGATCGCTAAAAGTGAAGACCACAGAAAGTGATTACGATTACAAAATCTCTACTTATTTTCATTATAAAAACCGTCAAAATCCATTGACCGAATGGTTAAACAAAATGGTGCTAAAAACATTTGAAGAGCAAAAGTAAAAAAAGCCCATTAATTTAGGTAATGGGCGAGAGCAACCAAATGGTTAAAAATAGACTAAATATAGCCACAGAACTTTTAACTGATTTAATAAAATAAAGCCTGCTATAACAGGCTTTATTTATGGTTCTAAAAACGACTTGGTCTACTTAAGGCTAATTGTAGCCTCTTGACCCCAAGCACCTTCCCCACCAGTTGATAATCGAGAGAAAACGTTTCCTCGTGTAACACCATCAATGTAATCAGTTCGAGGCACAGCTGCTAACATTGTATAAATTATCGAAAGCTCTAAATTATCGCTAATATCAGATAAATTGTCACAATTGGTATTATTGTTGCCGTTAGCTAAAACTGTAATACGGCAGTTAGCTTCCATCTCATTAGAATAGATATAAATATCAGTCCAACCCAACGTAGTGAAAACTTCTGTAGGTAATTCAGTAACCATCATTGACACATTAGGATACTTTGTTAAAAACGAAGGTTGATCATCTTCATTACCAGCAATTACTTTTAGCGTAGACTCATCTTGTTTTTCTACATTCTTAATATTAATCGTAGAGTAACTTACTGTAGGTGGTACTTCACCGCCAATAGGTTTAGAGACACCTTCCCACTCATCACCAGGGCCATCAATTGAGATGTCTCCATCAGATAAATAATAATGATAATGAGTGTTAACTTCTGCGCTGTCATTATCTGTATAGTCACCTAATTGAGAGTTCAATAAGAGTGTATAGGTGTCTCCTGTTACAAACCCATAGTTTGCAGCTTCATCTTCAATTGCTGGTTCGCCATTAATTTCAACATAGTTAAGGTGGCTAGAGTTAGCAATTGACACTAAGCTGAAATGTTGGTTTGCTGTTTTAATTGTAATGTTATTCTCATCGATGGCGATTGTGTGCTCCCCTTCAACCGACCATTTATTACTTACTGGGATATCTAAAGCAGATGATAGAGTTGGATGAATAAGTTCGAGTTTATAGCCATCGCGAATCTCAATAGTCAAATTGTCTGCAATACACACACCTGATTCAATAACTTCATCATTTGCTTTTAAATCATACCCGCAATTTTCCATCTGATTTGCGATAGTTGTTTCAGACATAGGGTTAATATCTTTATCAACTGTAAAGCCAATAGATACTTTGCGTGACTCTCCCTCTTGAGGGTAATCAGGTGTGCCACTATCAGAATTACAGCCCATGAGGACAGCAGATACAGACACGGCAAGTAAGCTTTGAAATAATTTCATTTGTATTCTCTCATTAATTTGAGTCATGTTGATGAGTGGTCCCATCTTGTCGCATTACAAGTCACCTGACTTCGTAAGCGCTTGTTATGGGGTGTATATTAATGACTCAATTGTTAAGTGAATAATTGTTAATCTTTATAACACTCATAACCAAAAGTTATCTGATACATATTGATACATATTGATACATACCATTTGAGAATGAGGGTTTGTGTTTATAAATACAGAAGCATCTTGGTTGAGTTGGATAAAACGATGAATGTTCAGGCAATAAAAAAGCCCTTACTGAAACCAGTAAGGGCTTTTTCGTTAACGGTTGATGAGCTTAATCAAACTGCATCTGCGTTAAACAACTTCTACTTATAGAGAGTAGTAAAGTTGGAATTCCATTGGGTGAGTAGTACGAGATACTTGCTCACATTCTTCATTTTTAAGAGTTATGTAAGATTCAATAAAGTCTTTACTGAATACATCACCTTTCGTTAAGAATTCGTGGTCAGCTGCTAAGTTCTCAAGTGCATTCTCTAGAGACGTTGCAACTTGTGGGATCTCAGCTGCTTCTTCAGCAGGCAGGTCGTATAAATCTTTATCCATTGCTTCACCAGGGTGAATCTTGTTTTGGATACCGTCAAGACCAGCCATAAGCAGCGCTGCGAATGCTAAGTATGGGTTAGCGGTTGGATCTGGGAAACGTGTTTCGATACGACGTGCTTTCGGGCTTGGTACCACTGGGATACGGATTGAAGCACTACGGTTACGCGCTGAATAAGCTAACATTACAGGCGCTTCGAAATGAGGAACAAGACGCTTGTAAGAGTTAGTGCTTGGGTTAGTGAATGCGTTCAATGCACGAGCATGCTTGATGATACCACCGATGTAGTAAAGAGCTAGTTCACTTAAACCAGCGTACTTGTCGCCAGAGAATAAGTTAACACCGTCTTTAGCTAAAGATTGGTGAACGTGCATACCACTACCGTTATCACCAACAATTGGCTTAGGCATGAATGTCGCTGTTTTACCGTATGCATGAGCAGTGTTATGAACCACATACTTCATGATTTGGATTTCATCCGCTTTGTTTGAAAGCGTGTTGAAACGTGTAGCAATTTCGTTTTGACCAGCTGTAGCAACTTCGTGGTGATGCGCTTCAACTACTTGACCTAATTCTTCAAGAATTAGACACATTGCACTACGAATGTCTTGTGATGAATCTACTGGTGCAACTGGGAAGTAACCACCTTTAACGAATGGACGGTGACCTGTGTTGCCGTCTTCGTAGCTTGTACCTGAGTTCCATGCTGCTTCTTTCGCGTCAACTTTAACGAAAGTACCTGACATGTCAGTGCCAAACTTAACGTCGTCGAATAAGAAGAATTCTGGCTCTGGACCAATTAATACAGTGTCAGCAATACCAGTAGACTTTAGGTATTCTTCAGCTTTTTTAGCGATTGAACGTGGATCACGTTCGTAACCCGTCATTGTCGCTGGCTCTAAAATGTCACAACGAATAAGACCAGTAACTTCTTCAGTGAAAGGATCTAATAAGAAAGAAGAAGGGTCTGGCATTAACACCATGTCAGATTCGTTGATGCCTTTCCAACCGTTGATAGATGAACCATCAAACATTTTGCCATCTTCAAAAAAGTCATCGTTCACTTGATGAGAAGGAATAGAGACGTGCTGCTCTTTACCTTTAGTGTCTGTAAAACGTAAATCTACGAACTTAACTTCTAGTTCTTCAATTTGTTTTAGGATTGATTCAACTGACATTCTTAAGCCTCCGGTAGGGTAAAGGGTTGTCCCTTAATGTAATCTTGTTATTCGTCAGACATCACGTCTGCTTTCGAATTTGATTTGTTATAAGCGACTTTCATGCCAGAAAGATAAGGCATTGATTTAAAATACAATAAAAATATCCCTCTCGCGTAAGGCACTAATAACGCACAACTTCGGTGCATCACTATGCGCACTAATGGTGCAAAAGTCCATTTCGGTGCATTGGTTTTAACGCCATCATTGATCTAGTTCATTAAAGCGTCACTTTATTGCGGCAATATGATCCTTTTTGAATTTTATCTTCTATCTTTAAAGCTTAAATTTTTATAAATAAGCAAGTGTTCAAAAATAATCCTATCTACTCAAGCCTTGCTGGAGTAGAATGGCACGCTTTTTTATGGTGGCTATACTTATTAGTCCTATAAACTCCTATTTTTATTTGATGGTATAGAGGTTTTATCCGTGTTAGAGAATTTACGTAATATCGCCATTATTGCTCACGTCGACCATGGCAAAACAACCTTGGTAGATAAGCTTTTGGCTCAGTCTGGCACCCTTGAAAGTCGAGGTGAAGCCACAGAACGTGTAATGGATTCTAACGATCTTGAAAAAGAACGTGGTATCACCATTCTGGCTAAGAATACAGCCATCAAATGGAACGACTACCGTATTAACATCGTAGACACTCCTGGTCACGCCGATTTCGGTGGTGAAGTAGAACGTGTTCTATCTATGGTAGATTCTGTTTTATTATTAGTTGATGCAGTTGATGGCCCAATGCCACAAACTCGCTTCGTAACTAAAAAAGCATTCGCACAGGGCCTTAAGCCAATCGTTGTTATTAACAAGATTGACCGTCCTGGTGCTCGTCCTGATTGGGTTATTGACCAAGTATTCGACTTATTCGACAACTTAGGTGCAACTGACGAACAGTTAGATTTCCCAATCGTATATGCTTCTGCATTAAATGGTTTCGCTTCATTAGATCCTGATGAAACTAGCGAAGACATGACACCACTTTTCCAAACAATTGTAGAGAAAGTATCTTCTCCTGATGCTGATGCGGAAGGTGACTTCCAAATGCAAATCTCTCAAATCGATTACAACTCATACGTGGGTGTTATCGGTATTGGTCGTATTAAGCGTGGTAGCATCAAGACCAACCAACAAGTGACTGTTGTTGGCGCTGATGGCAAAACTCGTAACGGTAAAATGGGCCAAGTATTAGGTTACATGGGTCTTGACCGTCACGAAGTTGCTGAAGCTAACGCTGGTGACATCATTGCAATTACTGGTCTTGGCCAATTACAAATCTCAGACACAATCTGTGCGCCTTCTACATTAGAAGCGCTACCTCCGTTGTCTGTAGATGAGCCAACACTAACAATGACTTTCCAAGTCAACACTTCTCCATTCGCTGGTAAAGAAGGTAAGTACGTCACTTCACGTAATATCCTTGAGCGTCTTGAGCAAGAGCTAGTTCATAACGTTGCACTACGTGTTGAAGAAACTGAATCTCCGGATCGTTTCCGCGTATCAGGCCGTGGTGAATTACACTTAGGTATCCTAATTGAAAACATGCGTCGTGAAGGTTACGAGTTAGCAGTATCTCGTCCAGAAGTTATCGAAAAAGAAATCGATGGCGTGATGTGTGAACCATTCGAAACATTAACTGTAGATGTTGAAGAAGAGCATCAAGGTAGTGTTATCGAAAAGCTTGGTACCCGTAAAGGTGACATGCGTGACATGCAGTTAGATGGTAAGGGTCGTGTACGTATCGACTTCGTTATCCCTAGCCGTGGCTTAATCGGTTTCCAAACTGAATTCATGACTGCGACTTCTGGTACTGGTCTTATCTACCATTCATTTGACCATTACGGTCCAGTGAAAGGCGGCGATATTGGTCAACGTGCTCGTGGCGTATTGATTTCTAACGCTACTGGTAAAGCACTGACATTCGCATTATTTAACCTTCAAGAACGTGGTCGTCTATTTATTGGACACGCTGCTGAAGTATACGAAGGTCAAGTAGTTGGTTTACACGCTCGTGCAAATGACTTAACAGTTAACTGTTTGAAAGGTAAGCAACTTACTAACATGCGTGCATCTGGTACAGATGAAGCACAAGTACTGACTCCACATATCGAAATGACACTTGAGCAAGCACTTGAGTTCATCGATGATGACGAATTAGTAGAAGTAACACCTGAGAACATTCGTGTTCGTAAGCGTTACTTAACTGAAAACGAACGTAAGCGTCACAACCGTGGTTCTTAATCGTTATTAATCATATTAAATGATTAAAAAAACCCGCTTAGGCGGGTTTTTTATTGCCTGTAAATTACTCATTTATAAAAATTTAAATCGAACACTTCTCGTTTTACAATTCAGTCTAGCCTATAACCTTTTATTACTTTATATTCACCTTGTTTGCATTTATATTCACAGCATAAAATATAACTAGCATGATTTAATTAAGGAATACCACAATGAGCGTTATTTCACAGGTCGATGTCGCCACCCAAGCGAATGTTTATTTTGATGGCAAAGTCATCAGTCGCACCATTCATTTCACTGATGGCAGTCATCAAACCTTAGGCGTCGTATTGCCTGGAGAGTATGATTTCGACACCACTCAAGCAGAAGTAATGAACATTACCTCAGGTCAATTTGAGGTGTTATTACCTCAAGCCACTGAATGGACAACAGTTGCTGCGGGTAATCTTTTTGAATTGGATGCCAACGTGAATTTCAAAATCCGTACATCAGAAGTGAGCGAATATCGCTGTCAGTACAAGTAATTAGCAAATTCAGTTCATCAGTAATTGCTGATTTTTTGTTAAAAAGAGGCTAGTATTAAGGTGATTAAAGCCCAAGGTGAAGGAACCCCAAATGCGCTTAACCCTAATTATTAGCCTTATTTTATGCAGTATTATCATCTCTAGCAGCCATGCAACCGTTTATCGTTGGGTCGATGAAAACGGTAAAGTCCATTATAGTGATGAACCTAGAGAGAATGCTGAAGCTGTTGATTTAAACGCAAACACTCAAAATAGTATTTCAGTCAGCATTCCGACTGAAACTGAAGTGATGAAGAAGAGCGCTGAACCTATCACCTACCGTGTCCGTATCGTTAACCCAACCCAAGAAGAAACCATTCGTAATAACCAAGGTAATTTCACTGTTGTTGCCAGCGCAGCACCAGAATTACCAAAAGGTTACCTACTCGCGTTATACATCGACGACATCCTGTATGGTCAACCACAATCTAGCGCTATTTTTAATGTTACCGAAGTGAATCGCGGCGAACATAATTTAGTGGTTAAGATTTTGACCCAAAACGGCAAAGTCCTTGCATCTAGTTCTGCTAGAAAGATATTTCTACATCAGACATCGATTCTAAATAAGCCTAGACCAACACCTAGAACTTAATATAATCTATAACTTTCATATAGATAAGAATTATTTGTTCAGACGTTTATAAATTGATTGTCGATGTAGAATAAGTTGCACAACGCACCAAATCGGTGCAACATGATGGTGCAACTTCATTATGCAGGACAATTGATGGACACAAATAATCTGCTGAATCATTTAGTTACCGCAGTTTTCGTTATTGATAGCGAATTACGGCCTCACTATGCCAATGCGGCAGCAGAACAGCTGCTTGGTGTTGGTGCAAACAAACTAGTGGAACAGCGCCTCCCAGAGCTATATCAATCTATGGGAGTTGAGATTCAATTACTGATTGATTCAGTTAATGCCAATCAGGGCATAACCATCAATACTGCCTCGCTCATCACCTTAGATGGCGTGCACCATATTATCGATATCACTTTAATCCCAATGGAAAGCGAAGATAACCTCAGCTTATTAGAGTTACGTCAGGTCGATCAACAACATCGCATTCACCAACAACTGAATCTTGATGCCCAACAACAAGCTGCACAGTTTTTAGTGCGTAATCTCGCCCATGAGATTAAAAACCCATTAGGCGGCCTGCGTGGTGCAGCCCAATTATTGTCGCGAGAATTAGCTGAGCCCGAGTTAAAAGAGTTTACTGATCTGATTATTGAGCAAGCAGATCGACTGCGAAATCTCGTCGATAAGTTATTAGGGCCACAGCGCCCTACACAGCATACAGAACATAATATTCATCAAGTGGTGGAGAAAGTCTTAAAGTTGACCGAGTTAGCTTTGCCTGAAAAGGTCAAACTCGCCCGCGATTACGATCCATCAATTCCAGATATGAGTATGGATGCCGACCAACTGCAACAAGCAGTGCTTAATATAGTCCAAAACGCGGCTCAAGCATTGGAAGTCGAAGGTGGGGAAATCTTAATTCGATCTCGCACTCAACATCAGGTCACCATTGGAACTCAGCGATATAAACTGGTACTTGCATTATCCATTATAGATAACGGCCCTGGGATCCCTGCCGAACTATTAGATACCCTATTTTACCCTATGGTAACGGGTCGCGAAGAGGGCTCAGGATTAGGGCTCTCCATTGCACACAATATTGCTCGACTACATGGAGGTCGAATCGATTGTGTATCGGCGCCAGGACACACTGAATTTACTATTATCCTGCCATTACAATAACGTGCCATTGATGGCCATAGAGGAAGTAACATGAATATAAGCGAACAAGTTTGGATCCTCGACGACGACAGTTCAATTCGCTGGGTATTAGAAAGAGCGCTACTCGGCGCTAAAATATCCACTGCCAGCTTTGCAGCTGCGGAGTCATTGTGGCAAGCATTAGAGATCTCACAACCAATCGTGATTGTGTCGGATATTCGTATGCCTGGTACCGACGGACTGACATTGCTTGATCGCTTACAAATGCACTACCCGCATATTCCAGTCATCATCATGACCGCCCATTCTGATTTAGACAGTGCCGTCAGCGCTTACCAAGCTGGTGCATTTGAATATTTACCTAAGCCATTTGATATTGATGAAGCCATCGCACTGGTTGAGCGTGCACTTACCCATGCAACGGAGCAAGTGCCAGTCCCAAGCGAAGAGCCAGAAGTGGTCAAAACACCGGAGATCATTGGTGAAGCGCCATCGATGCAGGAAGTATTCAGAGCTATCGGCCGCCTATCACGTTCATCAATTAGCGTATTAATTAATGGTCAATCGGGTACCGGTAAAGAACTGGTTGCAGGCGCTCTACACAAACACAGCCCAAGAAAAGACAGCCCTTTTATTGCATTAAACATGGCTGCCATCCCGAAAGATTTAATTGAATCAGAACTGTTCGGACATGAAAAAGGCGCCTTTACTGGGGCTGCCAACGTACGCCAAGGACGCTTTGAACAAGCTAACGGTGGTACCTTATTCTTAGATGAAATTGGCGATATGCCCCTTGATGTACAAACCCGCTTATTGCGTGTTCTGGCTGATGGTCAATTCTATCGCGTCGGTGGCCATATTGCTGTGCAAGTGGACGTGCGAATTATTGCCGCCACGCATCAAGACTTAGAGTTATTGGTGCAAAAAGGCGATTTCCGTGAAGATTTATTCCATCGCCTTAATGTCATTCGAGTCCACCTGCCACCGCTTTCACAACGTCGTGAAGATATTGCTCAACTGGCAACTCACTTCTTAGTCTCTGCAGCAAAAGAAATTGGCGTAGAACCGAAAATACTCACCAAAGAAACTGCCACCAAACTTGAGCAATTGCCTTGGCCAGGCAACGTTAGACAACTTGAAAATACCTGCCGCTGGTTAACCGTTATGGCATCAGGACAAGAAATCCTGCCACAAGACTTACCAACAGAATTACTAAAAGATCCTGTCAGTGCTGGCGAGAGAGTGAATGGCGTATCTGATTGGCAAGTCGCATTGACCCAGTGGATAGATGAGAAACTGGCCGCTGGTGAAAGTGATTTACTCACCGAAGTGCAACCTGCCTTTGAGCGAATTCTATTAAAAACAGCGCTTAAACATACTCAAGGTCATAAACAAGAAGCTGCAAAACGCTTAGGTTGGGGGCGAAACACCTTAACGCGTAAATTGAAAGAACTAGAAATGGATTAACTGCAAAAGGCTCACTGAAACTTAAAACAATACTCAATACTGCATTAAGGGTCACAGTTGAGAACCCAGAAGCTAGAACATAGAACATCCTTAACTTAAGGAAAGTACATGACCGGTAAAACCATTATTGTGATGGGTGTATGTGCATGTGGTAAAAGCACCGTTGGTGAAAAGTTAGCAACTCGCTTAAATGCCAAGTTTATTGATGGTGATGACTTACACCCACGTGCCAATATTCAAAAAATGGCTCGTGGCGAGCCACTTAATGATGATGACAGGGCACCATGGTTGGAACGTGTTCGAGACGCCGCATACAGTATCGAATCGAAAAACGAAACTGCCATTATTGTCTGCTCGGCGTTAAAGCAGCAATACCGTGATACGATTCGAGACGGTAATCAACAAGTCGCCTTTCTGTATTTAGAAGGCAGCTACGAGCTTATCTTGGCAAGAATGCAGGCCAGAAGCGGTCACTTTATGAAACAGAACATGGTTGATAGTCAATTTTCGACCTTAGAGAGTCCCAGCCAAGAAGCCTTAGTCGTGACCGTCAATGTCGATAATACGATTGAAAATATTGTCACTGCAGCCACTGAACAATTTCGTCAGTTAGGTTATTAATACTGATTGATGTATTGAGTATATTGAAAAACATATACTGAAAAAATGCCGCCAGCAAATTCAATTGTTGGCGGCATTTTTATATTTTGATGCGACGCATTAACTCAAATGATGCTCTTTAATAATCTAATTAATTGGGTCTTGGTGAATGATCACTTCAGCACTATCAAAAGCATCTCGCAGTCGTTGTTCGGTTTTATCAGTAATTTCATGCGCCTCACGTAATAATAACGATCCTTTAAGCTCAATATGGAACTGAATAAAAGTCGTTTTACCCGCCTGACGGGTACGCAAATCATGAATGCCATGCACACGCTTATCTTGTTTGGCAATCTCGACAATCTGCTCACGAGTTGCTTCATCTAGCTCTCGATCAAGCAATGACTGAATTGAGCGATAACCTAAATCAACAGCTTGATGACCAATATACAAAGCAATTAATACCGCAAATAAACCATCCGCCCACCACCAGCCATACTGTGCCAGTACTAACGCTAACAACACCGCACCATTTAGGAATAAGTCCGACTTGTAATGTAACGAGTCGGCTTCAACTACCGTACTATTGGTTTTAGCTAAGGCTTTCTTTTGTAGCAGCACCAAGGCAAAAGTCATGATTAAGGCAATAATCGACACCACCACACCTAAACCTGCATGGGTAACTTCCACCGGATTAAATAGGCGCTCTCCACCATAAAACATTAATAAAAATGCTGAACCTAAAATGAAGGCAGACTGGGCAAGCGAAGCAAGGGGTTCGGCTTTACCATGCCCGTAACGATGGTCGTCATCTGCGGGTAAAATGGCATAGCGAATAGCAATGAAGTTAACGATGGAAGCTAATGCATCAGCAAACGAGTCGGTTAATGATGCAAGCATACTCGCTGACCCTGAATAGAGCCAAGCGAGCAACTTTATCACGATTAGGATTAGGGCTGTAGCCACTGCAGCGCGGCTAGCTAGTTTAACCCAAAAATCGTACTCTGAATCTTTTGTCATAATAGAGGTGATCACGCATTAATCAGCAAGGTAATGACCTCTATTATAGCTGAGTCAGTTACCGATTAACGACGACCTTTACTTTTAACTTTAGTAAAACGTGAGTCAAACTTCTCTTTTTGCTCATCTGTCAGTAATTGATAGATTTCGTTTTGCATTTTCATGAAGTTTTTCATGCCTTCTTTCATCTTAAGTTGCTTAGCATCAATAATGGCATCAGCTTGAGCATCGTCGAAGTTAGCATTGCTAATCAGCGCTAGCATTTCAGCTTTATGTGCTGCACGCTCTTCAGCAGATGGACGGTCAGCTTTATCTTCTTTGTACTTTTCAAAAACTGCTTTAACGTCAGTTTTCTGCGTCTCGGTTAAATCCAATGAGCGAAGCATTTTGCGCACACTCTTATGCATGCTCTTGCCGTGGTGTTTACCGCCGCGCTCACCTTTTTGTTGAGTCTGCTCAGTTTGAGCTGTCGTCTCTGCAGTGCTCGTTGCATATACTTGGCCCGCTAATAACGCAGAAGAAGCGACAAGAGCGATTAAACTGCTTTTTACTGTTAAACGTGATTTCATAATGTCACCTATTTGTTTGCTTAATACATTCTGTGTGAATAAGTCACGACGCTTGAACACATGGGTTAACTCGCATCGCTAACTGAATTTGGTGTTGCTATACCAAGCTGACTAACAAATCCTTTGAAGTCGTTTTTGGTATGAAGCTAGTTTAGCGAATGCAATGTCAGCAAGGGTTATGTGTCGGTAAAGCTATGTAAAGATCTCAAATTCAGATACAAACTCATTTCATCAAACAGATATGCGAGCCAGTTCACGTATATAAACAAGAATAATTTCCATACTGAACAAACAGTAATGTTTTGTATCAGAGATAACATTGAAGTCTCAGTTTTCCCTCACACTTTCATCAAGGGTACTGAGCTTCTGGTAAATTCTTTTAGGTGTATTAGTTGAGGTTATGGATGAGCAAGTTTTTCACCCGCATGATGATTTTATTTAGCCTGTTAGTTTCAGTGTCAGGCCTAGCCCAAGCAGATGAGTCTGATATTTGGGTCAACAAAACAACCGCCGAACCCTCGGTAAACTTACATTTTTTCTGGTCATCGACTTGCCCACACTGTCGTGAAGCCCATCCTTTTATTGATGCTCTTGCAGAACGTTACAGCTGGATAAACCTTGAAGACTACCTCATCAGTGAACCAGGTAATGTCGACAAGTTAATGGAAATGGGCAAACACACAGGCGTTGAGCCTAAGTCTGTGCCCTACTTTGCCGTCTGTGGCGAAGCGATTTTAGGCTATAACAGTCATGACGTAACGGGTCGATATATCCTTGAACGGTTAGAAGCTTGCTACCAACGTAATGGCGGTAACGCTCATGCAGCAAAAGATAGCCAAGATTTAATGGCAGACTTTTACGAGGATAAATCAACGGCCAACTCGCCATTATTTGAAACCTGTTCTGATGGCTCAGATCCAAACAACCCAAGTACCTGTGGTTTAGACTTAGATCCAGACACCAGTACTTCAAACCTTAATCAAGCTGATAACACGCCTCATGTGCAACCCGTAGATATTCCATTAATTGGTGCTGTACAACCCGAAAAGATGTCATTACCTGTACTGACATTGGTGCTCGCAGGTGTTGACGCCTTTAACCCATGCGCCTTTTTCGTCTTGCTATTTTTACTAAGCATTATGGTGAATGCTGGCAGTCGCAAGCGCATGTTATTGGTCGGCGGGATTTTTGTGTTTTTCTCAGGCTTTATTTACTTCATCTTTATGAGTGCATGGCTCAACCTGTTCATTCTACTAGGCGGTGGCGATGGTGGCTGGATTATCACAGGTGCAGGTTTACTCGCTTTAGTCGCTGCGGGGGTCAATATTAAAGACTTCTTCTATGGCAAAGGGGATGTCAGCTTATCGATGTCAGTTGAAAATAGAGGTAGCCTAATCAAGCGCATGGGGAAACTGTCTAAAACCAGCTCCTTGCCAACACTGATCATTGGCTCAACCATATTAGCAATCCTCGCTAATGCCTATGAATTATTGTGTACTGCGGGTTTTCCAATGATTTACACCTCCGTATTGTCGATTTCAGGCTTAGATACTATTGAACGCTATATGTATTTAATCGCCTATAATATAATTTATGTTATTCCATTGGCGACTATTGTTATCGTATTCTCAGCGACTTTAGGTAAGCGTAAGCTGACCGAAAAAGAAGGTGAAGTGCTTAAACTCATGTCTGGCATTATGATGCTAGGTTTAGGCAGTATGTTGGTCATTAATCCTATGGCACTGCAAAACGTGGTGTTCTCAGTTGGATTAATTGCGGGCTCAATTTTATTGACGTTTATTGTGGTTAAAATTAAGCGTTATATGCAGAAATAACCCAAGGATTTATAAGCAACAGTCTTTCAATTCTTCAAAAAAAGCGAGCCTGAAACAGGTTCGCTTTTTTGTAAAAATGATAGCCTTGGTCATTTCCATAGTCCATTGCCAATAGGCCATTGCCAATAGGCCATTGCCAATAGGCCATTGCCAATAGGGAATTGCCAACAGATCATTGCCAATAGGGCATTTCCAATTAGTCAGAATCAAAAGTACAGAATCAACTGCTAAGATCGATTATCAAAAATAACACGATAGTGTTTATAGCTTTAGCCTGTTTCTGATTTAAATCTATTCACTAGAATTAATTGATCAATATTGTTTTGATAAAACACCACTGGCGGACTTTTATAATGAACCTATCTCCTTTCGTTATTTCTATTGCTATTTTAGGCAGCTTTTCAGCCACACAAGCGATAGCTAAAACCACTCAACTCCAATCTGAAGTCATTAGCAGCA
Organism: Shewanella sp. 10N.286.51.B7; assembly: GCF_002873615.1. Lineage (NCBI taxonomy): Bacteria > Pseudomonadati > Pseudomonadota > Gammaproteobacteria > Alteromonadales > Shewanellaceae > Shewanella > Shewanella sp. 10N.286.51.B7. The sequence goes on along the minus strand of NZ_MCUF01000020.1, from coordinate 60,321 downwards.
GTGAAATTCAATGGGGATATCTAAACCCACTTCGTGGTGATAAAAGCCCAGGGGCTGCTAATCTATGGGGCGACCGCACTAAAAATATGCCTACTGGCATGCTGGTTAAATTCAATAAAGGCTTCTCGTCGCCTCCGCACATTCACAACATTACCTATCGCGGTGTAGTGATTAAGGGACAAATGCATAATGACGACCCTGATGCAGCAACGATGTGGATGCCTACTGGTTCATTTTGGACTCAACCCGCTGGCGAAAACCACATCACGTCAGCCAATGGTGAAGCCAATACAATTTTCTTAGAAATCGATAGCGGCCCTTATCTTGTCAAGCCATCGGATCAGCATTTTGATAGTGGAGAAAAGCCAATTAATCTTCATGAATCAAATCATGTGTGGTTAAATCCAACTGATGTTAGCTTTATTAATGGCAATGATGTGCAAATGACTGCGTTATGGGGCAGTAACGCCGATGGACAACTTGGCGGCACTATGGTCAAAATCCCCGCTGGTTACAAAGGAGAAATCGACGTCGATGCTGAGGAATTTCGCGGTATAGTGATTGCAGGAAATTTACAATATCAGTCAGCAAAAACAGATAACGCTAAAGCCCTTAATGCAGGTAGTTACTTCGGCTCAACTGGTCAATTCTCACATAACATCGAAGCCGCAGAAAATGGCGCGACAATTTATATCCGCACTGATGGCAAATACCAGTTGAATACTCAACCGTAGAGGGGGTCTATCTCATTCAAGTAGCACTGACCAATTTGTAAAAGAGTGCAATGTTACTAACCTTGGTTCCTCATTCGTTATATAGTGTGGTTAATAAATGAGTGAGGATACCAATGAGTCGAATTTTATTAGTTGATGATGACGCAGGCTTGTCAGAATTATTAGCCCAACTTCTAGAACTTGAAGGGTTTGATTTAACCCAAGCATTTGATGGCCAACAAGGCCTTGATTATGCACAAAATCAAGATTTTGATTTAATCCTACTTGATGTCATGTTGCCAAAGCTTAACGGCTTTGAAGTTTTGCGTGCTCTCAGAACCCAAAAGCAAACCCCAGTGCTAATGCTGACGGCTCGTGGTGATGAAATTGACCGTGTGGTTGGCCTTGAAATTGGCGCTGATGACTACTTACCAAAACCGTTTAATGATCGTGAGCTAATCGCCCGTATGCGCGCGATTTTGCGCCGCTCAGCCCTTACCCAAGCCGATAGTGGTGAACAAGATACAATCTCTTTTGGTGATTTGAGTTTAGATCAGGCCAGACAAGAGCTTTACTGTAATGAACAGCTTATTATTCTCACGGGCACAGAGTTCTCACTACTGCACAGCTTAATTACCCAAGCCGGTGATTTGGTCACTAAAGAGCAGCTAAGTGAAACCGTATTAGGCAAAAAATTAATGCCATTTGATCGTAGTTTAGATATGCATTTATCCAATTTGCGCAAGAAGTTACCTGAGCGTAAAGATGGTCGTCCAAGGGTGAAAACCATTCGTGGCAAAGGGTATATCTGGATCCCATAATGACGTTATTACCTTATATAAACCGTTTATTTGTTAAATTGCTGCTGGGCTTTTGGTTATGCAGTTCGTTAATCATTGGCTTTGTCGGCGTGCTGCCTTTTTTACAACAAAATCACGATCAACAGCCGCTTTCCCATAAACAAGAGCACCTTCTCAAACGAGTAGCGAAGCACTTGATCGAAGAACCAGAGCTACTGGAAAATACTCGTGCGTTAAAAAAACTCAACCGTCATCGCAGTCCTGAAGGTAAAGCGCTCAAGTTTTATATTCTTGACGATGAAAGTCGGGTCATAAATCATCAAAAAGTGCCTCGTACTTTTCGTGAGTTTTTGCTGTTAAGTGAAGACCACAAAGAACCGATAAGTCATCAGTTTCGCACCGAGCTTATCTTTGGCCCATACACCTTTATCGCTGGTGAGCGTCAATACCGAGTTTACAGCCGTATCGCTGATAATCACCCTAAGCCTTGGTTTTTCTTTTTTAACGACCACAAGTTACTCACAGTCATCATTGCAATGTTGATGTCTGGTGTTTTGTGCGGATTGTTAGCATGGAACTTAGGAAAGCCACTTCGTTCACTAAAGCAAAGTTCTAATGCCCTTGCTGGCGGTGACTTATCTAGCCGAGTTGATAAAAAAGTTGCCACCCGTGGCGATGAAATTGGCGAGTTAGCACAAGCCTTTAATAGCATGGCCGACGCTATCGAAACCATGATTAACAATCAACAAAGGCTCATGGGCGATATTTCCCATGAACTAAGAACCCCACTGACGCGATTACAGTTATCCTTAGCGCTTGCTCGTAAAAAAGAGCAAAGTAGTGTTGAAATTGAGCGTATTGGTTACGAAGCCGAGCAACTAGAGGATTTGATTTCAGAGCTACTCACCTTGTCTCGTGTCACCATCAGTAACAATGAGAATAAAGTCCATTTAGAGTTGGCTGAATCATTAAGCCAAATCCTTGATGATGCTGAATTTGAAGCCGAGCAACAGCAGAAGCAATTAGAAATTGATATCCCTGAATCAATCAGCTTAGACCACTATCCAAAATCTTTATCGCGCGCCATCGAAAACGTACTGCGTAATGCGATTCGATATGCTGATAGCAGGGTTACGATTAATGCAGTGCAAAAGAAAAGCCATATCCTGATCACCATTAGTGATAATGGTCCAGGTATTGACGACGCTGAGCTTGAAGAGATATTTAAACCTTTCTATCGCCCTGATAGTTCACGTGTTCGTGAATCTGGCGGTTGGGGTTTAGGCTTAGCCATTACTCAAGCAGCAATTAAGTTAAATCAAGGGGAAATCATTGCCAGCAACCTTGAACCACAAGGCTTACAGGTCAAGATCCGCTTACCTTTAAAAATGCTGAGTTAGTGTTGAGCTTTATTCCGCTCAACGGGTCAACGACGTACATCCCTCATTAAGCGTGATGGATTTAATCTGTTATACAGACTAAATTCATCATGTCTTTCACAGCCTAGAATGTTTGCGTATAATTCCGAGCTCACTCAATCAAGGTAACGCCCATGTTTAATATTGCTCTTTATGAACCAGAAATCGCCCCAAATACCGGCAATATTATCCGCCTATGTGCTAACAATGGCGCAAAACTTCATTTGATTGAACCACTAGGCTTTGATTTAGAAGAAAAGAAACTGCGCCGTGCAGGGTTAGACTATTCAGATTTAACCAATATTACTCGCCATAAAAACTTTGAAGCATTTCTAGAAGCAATGGCAGGAAAACGCATTATGGCGTGCACCACTAAAGGCAGTCGCCCGCATAGTGAATTGGCATTTGCCAAAGATGATGTGTTGTTATTTGGCCCAGAAACCCGTGGACTACCGATGGAGATTATTGAATCGATTCCGACCAGTCAACGTCTGCGCATCCCAATGGCGGCGAGTAATCGCAGCTTAAACCTGTCTAACTCAGTGGCCATTATTAGCTATGAAGCTTGGCGTCAGCTTGATTACGCAGGCGCTGAATAGCTCTTATATAAGAAAAGAGTTAATCGTGAAAACATTCATGAATTATGGAGCTACAGGCCGCAGCTCTATCGCACGAATTAACTGATATTGCTCGCTATCATCATCGAGATAGTGAGCGCTTTGACGCCACAGCCAGCTACCATAGCTAGCTTGTTCCTCTTTAGAACCGACCGAAGATTTGGGCTCAAACCTTAACCTGATTAATGCAGGGCGCTGATTCATTTGCCCTTTGCCTAAAAACGTAAAGCTATTTCCCCGTTGATATAAACTGAATAATTGCTCACGATCTTCACCCACCCCATCAGTGTAGGTCAGTAGCACATCATTACCTTGTGCTCTAAACCACCACACTTCACTGTTTGGGTTACTGTCGCCACGACTCACTGTCAGCATCAAATTCCGCTTGTCTGATGAGCAAATCGCCGCTGTGGTCACATGTCTTGGCGCGACACCACTTTTAGCCGCTGAACCTTCCCAATCGCCATCAAGTACTGGGCAAAACTGACTGATATCCACTTTGGCCGCAATCGCAGCAGGTGTCATTATCACGGCCATCAATACCATGGTTAACATAAGCAGATTTTTACCTGCCATTAAGACAGTTTGATACAACATCAACGGCGCAACCTTTCACTTCAACGATGAACTAGCAAGAACACTATTTTATTTCAGCTGTTTTTTCAAATTTAGGTTTTTAAAAAGCGTTATTTTTTAAGTGCATTCCGTTTGTAAGCTAATGGATTGCAATAAAAAATGCCTTTCATCTTAGATGAAAGGCATTTCCAATTAACCAGTTCAAACTTTATGGTCGTGAATTATTGACCAAAGCCGACATCCGTCATCTTAATTTGAGTCACTTCACCGTACTCTTTGGCAATATCTGCCACTTTTTCAGCATTACCAATCAATACAAACTGCAAATTATCTTGCGGGAAGTAAGTGCTGACTAAACGCTGAGTTTCTTCTAGCGTTAAACCATCGACCTTAGCTTGGAATTGATTGATAAACGAATCATCAAACTTGTAGATATACATATCAGCCATGAGTTCAGCTAGCTGGCCACCTGTTTCAAACTTGGGTGGATACTGGCCTTTTACATATGCTTTGGCTGAATCTAACGTTTGTTGATCAATACCTTGCTCCCATAAACGCGCATAGGTTTTTAAGGCTAAATCCATTGCTTCTTTAGTGGTGCTAGATTTTGTGAAGGTACTTATTTGAAATGTGCCAGCATCAGAATAAGCATTAAAACCTGAACGAGCACCGTAAGTAAGACCAGCATTGACACGTAACTCATCATTTAACCATGAGGTAAAACGGCCACCTAAAATGGTATTCACTACGGTTAAGCCGACATAGTCAGGGTTATCACGACGGATCCCTAAGCCACCAAAAATGAAGGTGGTCTCAATGGCATCAGGCTTATCCACCAGCAGGACTTTACTCGATGATAACTTTGGTAAACCTTGGGTTAAATCAGGTTGCACCGCTTTTTCAGTGCCTTGCCAGCTACCAAAGGCTTGGGTTAATTTCGCTTTCATTTCAGCTGCGTCAAAGTCGCCGACAACATTAATGGCCATGTTACTTGGCTGATAATAGCTTTTGTGAAATGCTCGCAGCTGGGCAATATTAATCTCAGCTAGTGAGGTGCTATTACCTGTTGTTGGATTCGCATACGGGTGCTGGCCAAAGACCATTTTATTGTAGTATCGGCCAATTACTGCTCGTGGGCTCTCTTTCGCTTGTGATAAGCCAACAATTTCACGCTGCCTCAGCTTTTCAAATTCAGCGCTATCAAAGTCAGGCGACATGAGTACGTCTTGCATTATCGCCAGAACCGTATCTACATCCTTACTCATAAAATCAGCAGCAATTAATGTGCTTTCACGGCCTGATGCGGTATTTAAACTCGCACCTAAAAAGTCGATGGTTTGCTCTATTTCCGCTTTCGTTTTACCGCCAGCACCAAGTAATAAGCTTTTGGCTGTCATGTAAGAAACACCTGAAGTGGTGTCATTAACAGCACCTGCACGTATGACCGCATTCACATTAATAATCGGCACTTCTGACTGCACCATAAAGTTAACTTTAAGGCCATTGTCTAAGGTCATCGACTCATATTGCGGCATGCTAAAACTGCCAGTATCGACTGTTTGCGCAGTGTCATTGGTACTGGCGCAGCCTGTTATCGCTAACGAACAAGCCAGTGCTATCGCAGATGCTGTGGTATTTTTGCTAAATCTTGATAATGAAATCATTGGTCAGCTCCTTCTGTTGCAGCTAACACACCCACTGTGCGATTGGCTTTACGTAAATAAGTTTGTGCAACTCGCTGAATGTCTTCAACAGTCACCTTGTTATAAGCTTCTGGCGCACTAAATAGATTTTCATAGCTACCAAAATACAGCTCATAACGCCCTAAAGTGTTAGCACGGCCATTAATGGTTTGCATGGTGCGGTAAAAATTCATTAGCTTAATGTTTTTCACTTTTTCAAGCTCATTTTGCGTAACACCTTCTAAGCTAATGCGATTAATTTCAGCAATCATATTGGCTTCTAACTGCACGGCATCAACACCTGAATTTGCGACACCCATGAAGTAAAACAAGTTAGGGTCAAATGACATTGGCAAATAAGAAAAGACATTAGATGCGATTTGTTTATCGACCAAACCTTGATAAAGACGTGAGCTATTGCCCTCACTGAAAATGGTATTCAGTAAATCAAGAGCATAATAATCTTCATGTTTAGTTGAAGGAACATGGTAAGCCAGCATCACATTCGGTGTGCTCACAGATGCTTTTTCAACAAATACACGGCGCTCGCCTTTTTGCAAAGGCTCAACGGTGCGTACTGATTTCGGCGGGGTTTGCGCTGGAATAACGCCAAAATATTGCTTAGCCAGTTTTTTCACTTCAGCAACTTTCACATCACCAGCGATAACGACTACTGCATTATTCGGCGCATAATAAGTTTTATGGTATTGCTGTAAATCTTCTAAACTCCAAGCGGCGATATCTGATTCATGGCCAATCACCGACCAGCTATAAGGGTGTGCTCTAAATGCCGCACTTTTTACTTCTTCTTGGATGGTGCGCCAGTTTGAATTTTCAAGCCCTGTCGTACGTTCAGACTGCACCACACCTCGCTCGCTTTCGACCATTTCAGGATTAATATCCAAATTGGCAATTCGATCGGCTTCTAAATCAAAAATGGTTTCCAATGCGTTAGCAGGGAACCAATCGGTATAAACCGTGATGTCCTCAGTGGTATACGCGTTATTCGCACCACCAGCCGCTTCCATCGTACGGTCAAACATTTTAGGGCCAAACTTTTTAGAACCGTTAAACATCATGTGTTCAAAAAAGTGTGAAATACCCGTGATACCAGGTACTTCGTTACGTGAGCCGACTTTCCAAAACAAGTACATATTGGCGTTGGGAATGCTGCTATCTTCTAGCACCATAATCTTCATGCCGTTATCTAATGTAAATGTATTCACATCCTCTTGGGTGGTGGCATTCGCTGCGCCACTTACCCAAGTTGTCAGTAATACCACTAACGCGGCTATTGTGCGTGTCATGATTGCTTCCTTTTATCAATTGTAAAATACGACATTGCGCTGTCTATTGCGTTGCGCCTAATGCCGTTAAGGCAACTTGTGTCATCGTTTGAACACCAACTTTTAGTGCGCTTTCATCCACATAAAATGACGGTGAGTGATTACTTGCAACCGTGGCAGGATCTTTCCCTGCTGGGGTCACGCCAAGAAAATAAAATAAACCGGGTGTTTCTAGCGCGTAATATGAAAAATCTTCTGCGCCCGTAATCAGTCCAGGTTCAATCAAATTGTCTTTGCCTACTACACTGCGGATCACTGGGCGCATATCGGCAACGAGTTGTGGGTCATTGACCGTAACAGGGTAGCCCGCATCAATCTCGGTAATTGCTGTTGCACCCAATGTTTTGGCTGAAAGCTCTGCGATTTCAGCAAGCTTTACTTTTATCTCTGCACGCATATCTTGATCAAAAGTACGAATTGTACCAATTAGTTCCACTTCATCAGGAATAATGTTTGAACGAATGCCGCCATTAATCGCCCCAAAACTGACGACAGCTGGCGCTTTGGTAACATCAACCTGACGACTAATAATGGTTTGTACGCTATTAATGATTTGCGCTGATGCCACAATAGGATCAACGCCACCCCAAGGTCGTGAACCATGAGTTTGGCGACCTTTAACGGTAATAGTGAAAGAATCTTCTGATGCCATTGCAGGGCCTGAACGAAGGCCAATCACACCAGTAGGCAAACTTGAAGTGACATGCATACCAAAGACTTGATCAGGTTTGCGCTTAGCAAATAAGCCTTCTTTAAGCATTAACTCCGCACCACCTTCTTCACCCGCTGGGGCACCTTCTTCGGCAGGCTGAAAGATAAACATCACATCACCAGAAAGGCTTGATTGAGATTTTACTAAGTTTTCAGCAACGCCCATTAACATAGCCACATGAGTATCATGACCACAGGCATGCATCACACCAACGGTTTGATTTCGATATGTATCAGTGGCTTTTGATGCAAACGGTAAGTCCACTTCTTCAGTTACTGGCAGCGCATCCATGTCAGCGCGAATACCAATAAGCGGACCAGGCTTGGCGCCTTTTAATATCGCTACCACCCCTGTATGAGCTATGCCGGTTTGCACCTCTAAACCTAAAGATTCAAGGTGAGCGGCAATGACTTTACTGGTTCTAAATTCACGATTAGATAACTCAGGGTGTTGATGTAAGTCGCGGCGCCACTCAATCACTTTTTGTTCAACATCGGCGGCTAGCTGAGCTGCATCAGGGGTTTTAGCCAATATTGATGGGGCAAAAGTAGCAGAAAGTGTCGCAAGGCACAGTGCGAGAGTCGTGAGGCGCATAAATCATCCATGGTTATTATCGTTTTTGTTGCGATTTAATCTACAGTGTCTAGCCGAAGTTGTTAAATAATTTGTTACAGCAAGGCTGAAGAAATTGTTTCGATTTGTTTACTACGTATGCCCTCCATCTTATAAATAAACAATATTATGGCTTTATTCATCACCTTGTTATGCTTCAAATAGATAGTGTAATGGTGATTTTAAACTGACCAACAGCAAAATATTAAAGGGTTAAGGTTAATGGATATAAAGTTTAGTGAGCTTACTGCCAAGAGTTGTAATGTCAGTCTCGACATCGCTGATTGGCATATTCAAAATCAGTCATGGGCCGTTTTCTGTGCCCATAACGACATAGGTTCAGTCATTGGTGACTTACTATGTGCAAGCAATAATATCCCTCATCAAACCATTGAAATCACCTCTGGTCGCTTACAAAAATCATCTAATAACATTGCGCAAGTTTCACTAGCAGAGCAGCAAAGGTTATTGGCTTTAGAAATTGAACATGATGACACCGACTTTCTCAATGTAATTGATACCGGCAGCACAGTTACTCAACTTATCAGCCAGCAGATACCGCCCCAGGCAAACAGTGCGCTACTTGAAACGTTACTCACTCAGTTAGATTTGCAGCATCTTAAAGATTGTGGGTTTCGAGAGCTATCAACAGGTGAAACCCGCCGTGTCATGTTGGCTCGTGCCATTGCCTCTCAGCCGGATTTCTTAGTACTGGATAACCCATTTGCAGGATTAGATATCGACCACAGAGCATCACTTACAACTTATTTAAATCAGTTACCAATTCCCATGATGGTGATATTTTCTCGTGAAGAAGATATGCCTCAATGGATTGAACAAGTGGCGATATTCAGCCATGGGAAATTAGACACTGTTATGGATAAATCCAGCTGGAATAGTCACCCTGTTATCGGGCAAATTAAGTCGCAATCTAAGGTACAAAGTGAATTAATGCTAGCGCTGATGCAACGACACCGTCACCAAAGCAAGTTTGAAAATCCGATATTTGAACTGAAAAATGGCAAAGTCGCCTATAGTGATAAAACCATTTTCACTGACGTGAATTGGCGCATTGATAATGGCCAACACTGGCAGGTCAAAGGCCCTAATGGCTGTGGGAAAAGTACCTTATTAGGTTTGATATTTGGTGACCATCCGCAATGCTATAGCAACGATATACAGATCTTTGGCAAGCAGCGTGGTAGTGGCGAAACCATTTGGGAAATTAAACAACATATCGGCATGGTGTCATCAGCATTACATCTGCAATATCGCGTTAACTGTAGCGCTATTGATGTGATCCTCTCAGGTTTTTATGACTCAATTGGCCTTTACCAAAAAGCCACTGCCCCCCAGTTAGACATGGCTAAAGATTGGTTAACGATTTTACACATGGAAGCATTGGCTAACACACCTATCAAGCAACTAGATTATAGTCAGCAACGACTATTGTTAATCGCTCGAGCCTTGGTAAAACAACCTACATTATTAATATTAGATGAGCCCTATCAAGGATTAGATTACTTGGGGATAAGGTTAGTGAGAAATACCCTTGAGTTGATTGCACGGGAAAACTTGAGCCAGCTGTTATATGTCTCTCATTATCATGAAGATAATTTAGCTAGCATCAACAATTACTTAGAGTTTGTAGCAAATGAACAGACCGAAGGATATAAAAGCGTTATAAGTTAATCTTGCTCTTCAATTTTACGTTCTTTAGCTGCGGCTTCTTTGGCTTCGCGCAGGTATTTATCAGCGCGAGACTCTCGCTCTTTAAACTGAGCTTGGGACTTCTCTATTTGTTCTTTTTCCCATTCGCCTGACTCTTGGCGTTCTAGAACTTCTTGCTCGCGAGATTGGGTATCGCTGGCGGCTTTTCGAGCTTTTTCTAACTGACTTTGCTCAGTCTTTTTAGAATCAATTCGGCCTTGATCAGCTTGCTGGGATAAGGTTAGGCGTGGCTTATCATTGGCTATTGCAGTAAAAGAGATTGCGAGTATCAAACTCATAAAAGCCATTGCCATCATACGGTTCAACATATTCATTATCTTCCTTGTTTTTGTTGCTGCTATTTCTCTTGAACATAGCGAGCACGCACGGCTGCAGGCATCGCATCTAGCTTATGTTGCACCATTGCATCAAAGGCTGCAAACATAGGCGCAATATCCATTAATGGGCTGATAGCTTGAAGCATATACGCTGTTGCTTCTAGGGTTGATAAACTATCACTACGCTTTGCTTTGCGAATTCGATATTGCGATATCCCTTCAAACTCAATATGCAGCGCAGGTAACTCCAATAACCATGGGTTTAGCTGGAGCATTTTAAAGGCTTTGCGCCAAGTGCCATCAATCAATAAGATAATGCACTCTTCAGGGGCACCAGAGTCAGCGGCGCTTTGACTGGTTTCACTAGGATAAACTAAATAAACCGGTTTACCTGCCTCCTTTAAATAAACTTGCAGCTCAGCAAAGTCATCCGCCGTTTCACCCACCACCACTTTCGTCGCTGGCAAGGTTAAACACAATAACTTCACCGTGTTTTTGGCATGTTCAACTTCAGAAGGATGCTGCAGCACAATCACTTCTGTCTTAACTGTCATTGGAGACACACTACCGCATATGCAGGCTGACTGCGGATAAGCACATTGTGGACAATAAGTTCTACCCATTTGGTTTGTAGCCTATTGAAATAAAAGAAACTATGTGTAATATGGAAACACTAAATTAGCTAAAGCAGTTTTATATTTAGTGTTGTAATAGGAATATATTTTAACTCAAGGAAGAATTATGACCATCAATAAGTTATCACTTTCAGTGATCCTTTGCCTTGCAAGTGGCGCCTCATTTGCAGAGGACACTACATCATCCACTTCTGGTACCGAGAATAGTACCGAAAACACATTTCATCACGAAGCTGAAATAGGCTTTCTAGATACCAGTGAAAACTCAGATGGTTTAGTGAGTGGTAAATACAGTTATTATTTTCAAGGCGTAGACCAAACTGATGTCCCTCTTGAACTTGCAACATATTTAAGCCAATCATCTGTTGTTTCTGCTCGTTACGCTACAACAGATCATCAAGACCTATATGCCCTTAGGGGTGAGTATATTTTCGATTCGCGCTTTTTTATTGGTGGTGCTTACTCTCTTGTAACAACAGAGCGAGATTGGTTTGATTATTATGATGAAGATCAAGATACCTATGAAATCAATGCTGGTTACTATTTTAATCCATATACTAAATTAACCTTGTCATACTCAACCTATGAGCAAACTTCAAGTACATCAGGCAGAGTGCCTTATACTAGCTTAACCACTGGCAACTCAAAAAGCAGTGTAGATCACAATGGGTTTTCAGCTAAATATGAACATTACTTACCGTTTGAGGTTACTTCAGGCTTGATGCTAACAGCAATAGCAAGCTACGCAAAAACCGAAGAGGAATTCAATGGAGACAGCATTTTTCCTATTGATAATGTAAATAATGATTATATATTTGCGACTAGCTATGTGAACAGCGACCAAACAATAAAGGAAACTCAATTAGCAATTAATGCAGATTGGTATGTCACAAACGCTTGGGCTGTGAGTATTGGCTATGAATTTGTAAATCATGACTACAAAGGATCATATAATCGCTTAATTCAACCTGTTAATGACTCACAGGGAGACTATGAGCATTACAATGAGAGCTATGATAATAACTTCAATGACTCTGATAGCTTCAATTATTTTAAAATCGGCACGAGTTATTTCTGGAATTTCTCTAAATACATTTCTGCTAGAGCCTTGATAGAACAAGCCTATGTAGACAGTGAGTCAAATACCTCCTTCGGTGTCGCCATTAACGCTCGTTTCTAATACCAAAACAAAGAAACAACAATGCCGCTGGGTATTAATCAGCGGCATTTTGTTAAATCACATTTGTGCTAATGGATTAATGCTCTGGCTGCACTTGTTCCATATGCCAATGGCTTAGGCTTTTGAGTGACATCATCACCAGTAATAATAAAGACAAACCACCCATTAAAAAGGCGACAGCATAAGGTGCGGTTAGATCGGTCATTTGCACTAATCCAGCAAGCACTGACGCACCACTCATTTGAATACAACCTAACATAGCTGCTGCAGTACCCGCTCGCTCACCGAAGGCTGATAACGCCATAGAAGTGGCAGGGCCAAGCAAAATAGCAAAGCCAATACAAAGCAGCATCATAGGTAACATGAAACCAAAACCAGCTGCTAAACCTGATTGAGGCCCAGCTAATTGCACCACAACTTCAAGCACAGCAGCTAATAACATCATTGATAGTGCCACCACCACAGCGGGGCGATTACCAATATGTTTCACTAACACTGGCGCCGCAAAACACGCTGCAATATTCACTGCAGCATTGAGTCCAAATAAACCACTAAAGGCAAGTTCACTCACCCCTAGCTCACCGATTAGCCACATAGGTGAATACGATACGTAGGTAACAATTGACGCCATTGCGACCATGCAAGTGCTGGCATAAAACAAGAAGTGTGCATCACTTAACACTGGTTTATAGCGAGCCCAGCGATAAAGAGCGCCGCTGGTGTCAGTATTTTCAGGACGAGTTTCAGGGAACTTCAACAGCACGATAGCTAATACGACAATGGCGTATAGCGCCATAAAGATAAAGGTTGAGCGCCAGCCAAACTGTAGTGCCAATAAGCCACCTAATGTCGGTGCCAACGCTGGTATCACACAAATCGCACCATTAAGGTAACTGTACATTTTAACGCTTTCTTTACTGCTATAGCAGTCGCGAACCGCACTAAACACCACGATAGAGGTTGAACAAGCCGCTAACCCCTGCAATACACGAGCAATTTGTAATACTTCAAACTCTTGCGCCATTGCGCCAATGAGGCTGCTGATGCCGTACAAAACAATACCAAATAGTGCAATTGGGCGGCGGCCAAAGCGGTCAGCTAACGGCCCAATCAAAATCTGCCCAAGACCCATAGCAAATAAAAACAACACCAACGTCGACTGTATCTGACTACCACTTACACCATACTCAACTGCCATAGTCGGCATTGACGGTAAGTAAATATCGATGGCTAATGGGCTAAGTAGCACCATAAACATCAGTGTTGGCAGCAAGTTACGTCTCATTTTCTTTATACTCTTTCTTTATCTAGGGCCTGTTGATCTTTCGAGGTTGTTTTTGCAGCGAATTGTTGGTCATTTGTACAAGGCAGAGACTTTGTGGTGTAGTTATTCTACATAAAAAGTCGATAACGCAGTAAAAATGACCAACAAACTCTGCCCGAAGGGTTCGACTAAAAGCGTTTTACTCTTTGTTGAATGAACTTTGCTTAGATGACTAGGCATCAATTCATTCGCCTCGATTAAAACGCTTTTATTTCGAACAAAACTTAACCAGCAAAGATCAACAGGCCCTAGGTGTTAATTATGGAGCGCATTTTAGACTACTCATGGTATGAATAGAAATGGTATGATTTCCTAAGTAAATTTCCTTTGAGGAATATCACATGAATATCGATAATCTCGCCAAAATAGATTTAAACTTGCTGGTCATTTTGCAGGTATTGCTTGAAGAGCAAAGCGTCACTCGCGCAGCAAGCCGCTTACACTTAAGCCAGTCTGCGTTGAGTAAAAGTCTTAATCGCTTGCGAACCACACTTGATGATCCGCTATTCCAACGAACAGCTCATGGTCTAAAGCCGACAGCCCATGCGGTGCAATTAGGACTGCAGTTACCGCAAATTTTACAGACCTTACATCAACTGACCCAACCACCGACATTTATACCAGCCAGCAGTCACCAGCATTTTTCGTTTTCTATGGTCGAGAGTGCCTACGAAACATTACTGCCTTATTTCATTGGCAGAATTTTACACGATGCACCTAACGTCAAACTCGACTCATATGTGTGGACCGAAAAATCAATCCAAGACTTACAACTTGGCCAAATCGATTTTGGAATTGCCGGTCGAGATACGCACCCTCAAGCTGATATAAAAATAGAGCAACTGCCTGATGGCATTGAATATCAGACCTTATTTAAAGATAAGCAAGTCTGTTTAGTGCGTAAAGATCATCCAATGTTAGACGCTATCAAACAAAAAAAATGGGATAGAGACAGCTATTTGAGCATGTCCCATGTACAAGTGCGCTGTGAAGGCAATGATTGGTGGGCATTAGATTATCACTTAGCCGATCTCAATTTGCGCCGTCGTATCAGCACTACTGTGCCAGACTTTTATGGCGCGGCGAGTATTTGCGCCCATAGCGACCTCATTTTTACTCTGCCATCGAGCTTTGCGCGGCACGCTGTCAAGTTATACCCCCTTGAAGAAATCCCGTTGCCATTTGATTTTATGCCTATGGCTTATGTGTTGTTATGGCATGAACGTAACAGCCAAGCTCCTGGACACTTGTGGCTAAGAAACATGATTTGTGAAAGTGTCGCTAAAGCAGTCAATCAAACTGAAATAGAAATGCTGAAATAAGATTAATAACAGCCATTAATACAAGTTTTTATGGTTTTTAAAACGTTGCGAGTAGCTATCATAATCAAACATTAATCAGGATTAACGTGACGTTAATAGGTGTTTTATTGCACACTGAAGTTGTCATCACTGTAAAAAGTGATTTTATGAAAGGCTGAAACTGTATCCATCGCCCTTTTGATACACGCTCAGCCAGCTTAATTGAGGAACATCAATGAACTTTAATCAGTTTGTAAATCAAGCACAGGTCAAACAACGCGTTGGCACCATGCACCCATTTTTAGCACTACTGTCGATAATTGCTATCGCACTTACCACGATTGTATTGCTACCATTTTTACTGGTATTCGCTCTAGTGAGCTTTATCGGACTTAACTTACTAGGCCGTAAATACCTAGCACCTAAAATGCAGCCAATTTTCGGAAACCGTTCACAGCAAGATGAAGTGTACCGTGATAATCCAAATGTAGAGCGCGAGCAATCATTGTATAAATCGGAAATGTTTAAACGCTCAAATCCATCATCAGGCGGCCGGACTTTCGAGCATCAAGCAGACTAAACATTCATATGGTCAGTTAGCCTTGCTCCCCCAAGGTTAATTGGCCATGATGTTTAATAAGACGTTCAAACATTTATAGTACAAATTAAAACACCGCCAAATGGCGGTGTTTTTTTATAACCCAGATTTAAGTGTAGTCAAGAACTAAAGTCGTGGCGCTTCGCCCACACCAGACCAAAAGGGAGTGAACGGCAACTCCCTCTTGGATCACCCACCCGCTCCATTGAAGTATTATTCCCTCAATCGTATAAGTGAATTTCCTAACGCCTCAGATTCGCCTTCCATGGCTCAATCTAAGGCTATCTCGGCATCCATGCCGAGCTCACGAAAATAAACTTAACGCTTTCGGATACTTCAAACGGAGAACATTTAGCCTGCAAATTCATCTCTTATTTCTAGATAAAACTAAGTGGTAAGTATTAATAAGTTATCGTTTTTTGAATTAAGCCTAAGTATTCATAGATATTGAGCCCATCAAAAAAATCCCGTGAGTCTGGCCATGGATGGCCAGCTAGCTTTCGAGGGGAAGGGACGCCCCATCGGAAGCGACAGTGATTTTCGAAGATGGGTGAGGCAGATTACAGACAGCATTAGAAGCTCAAATAACTTCCGTTGGAAATTTTGCTTTTTAAATTTCGCCGGAACGGCTTGGCTCTTTGTTATAGCTTAAGAAACTGACCGAAAAGGGAAAAGCTGTTGTTTCCCTTTCGTCGGGAGTGGGCGAAGTGCCACGATCTTGATTTGGGTTTGGGTTTGGGTTTGGGTTTGGGTTTGGGTTTGGGTTTGGGTTCTAAATGATGAATAAAACTAGTCGCAGCGGCAAAAGTATCATTAAAATAAACGAAAAAGGATAGCTGCTGTTTCCCTTTAGTCACTCTTTGCAAAAGATCGGGGGCGAAGCTCCACGACTTTGATCTTCTTTATAAAAAAGAAATGAACTAACCCAAAAATAATATTAAGCCAAGATCCCTTGTGCATGAATCAAGGATTTAAGCTCTTCATCACTGGGTTTAAGTTCAATCACATTATCAATTTGAATTTGAAGCGATTGCCAAATCGGCTCGATGATTTCAGCTTGTTCATCATTTGCATATTGTTTAGCAAGTTTAAGCAGTGACGCTGATTCCACCACATCAATGCGTTTAAAGACGCCATCGGCCAATGCAACACTGAGCTCTATCATCGCGGGAACACTGCGGCCGTAGTTAATTACATCACGTAAATATCGCTCAGCTAAACACACATCGGTGCC
The DNA here is from genome assembly GCF_002873615.1 of Shewanella sp. 10N.286.51.B7. Lineage (NCBI taxonomy): Bacteria > Pseudomonadati > Pseudomonadota > Gammaproteobacteria > Alteromonadales > Shewanellaceae > Shewanella > Shewanella sp. 10N.286.51.B7. The sequence goes on along the minus strand of NZ_MCUF01000020.1, from coordinate 43,525 downwards.
TAAACCAGAATCATCATTTAGCATATGTTGTGCGCGCATAAACATCGCATCAAGTTGCCCTTGCTCGGCGGCTTCCGCTAACCAATGTTCGCTTGTATTAGCATTAGCCTCACAGCCTTCGCCGTTAAATAACATTAAGGCTAAGTGATACTGGGCATGAGGATAACCTGCTTGGGCAGCTTTATTAATCCACTCAAACGCTTTATCCAGTTGCTGTTGCTGATAATACAACACGCCGAGATTTGACATCGCCTCGGTATTTTCCGCCAATGCAGCTTGCTCTAACCAAGTTGCCGCTATTGCTAAGTCTGGGCTAAAGTTTTCACTGCCAACTAAGTAGAAGAAACCTAATAACGCTTTGGCCTCAACAACATCTGCTTGGGCTGCACGCTCAATCGCCAACTCACCTGCAACGGCATTTTTATGGCCGTTATAACCATGTAGTAATGCCACTCCATGTTCAAATAGTGCTTGCTGGTGATGCTCAGATGCCAATTCAAACCAGTTCGCGGCTTGCTTGAATGTGCTCACTGATTCGGCATGCTCTGCCTCATTTTGATCAAGCGACTGCTCTTGTTCTTGCTGCATTAACGCTTTTGATTTTAAAGACATGCCCACAAGATATTGAGCTTGATGATCGTTATGCATCACCGCTTGATAGCAAAGCTCACGGCCAACAAACGAATCAAACGCTTCAAATTGATATTCAGGCGCTTTTTTACGGTGTACTTTTGGATAAAGCAGGGTGATTAACGACAAGATATTCTTAATCGTTTTCTCAGCAAGTGAGACTAATTGCTCTTGGGTTAAATGGTATTTCTCTGGATGTGCGCCGCGGTTACCGTCACTACGCAGTCGATGCAATGCTCTGGTTGTAGGCACATCAATAAAGCGCATTCGATTTAACTGCTCGATGCGATCATATAAGTTGGGACTATTAAATTTTACCGACTGCTTCTGAGCCAATAATGAAGTGACTTGATGGGTAAAGCTGCGAACAAACACCAAAGCTTGGGTAGGAATATCGCGCACATAACTTTTAGCTTTGGTGTAATCATCCACTATCTCAGCCGAGAAGCCGCCAATAAACTCAATATCATTTAACACTGGCGGTTACTCCTCTGCTGTTATTAGCTTTTCACTTAGATTTCAGTGGTCTCTGACTCTTTATCATCAGTACTACGGTTAACCATATACAATCTAAACAGTGCAACGTTAACGAAAAGTCCTAAAAATGCGAACAAGGTATCAATAATGACGCGTAGCGGGAATCCACCGAACTCTGTCAGCTGTATAACGATACCACCAACCATTGATAATGGTAGGTAAAGCATTAATATCATCATGGTTTTCAGCACGATTGGCGATGAAAATTTAAAGCTGCTTTTAATGGCTTCTAATGGCGTTACACGCTCAACGATCACCATAAAGTTAACGTAGGCAAGGCGAGCAAACAAATAAAAGCTGATACTCAAACCGATAATCCAAAACGGACCGAATACCGCAAATAACATCACCGGCGCCAAGATAGCTAAACCAGAGAATACTCCAGCTAATAATAATGGCGGTACAAAGGTAAAGCTGTTTTTCAGCACCATACCTGGAGTAACGTCATGCCCGCGAGAGCGAACTTCTAGGTATAAGGTTAATGCAGCGATAAGCAACGAGAAGATTAATAGTAGCACCATCATAGCAGCACCATGGATAGCGCCAAATTGCGGTACTTCAACTTCCGCTTGGGCAGCCAACTCACTGCCAAGCCACACTTGGATCATGACTTGAATTAACAGTAATGGCACTGTTAGTGAGGCAAGTTGCGCCACGTGGTTACGAAAGAAATTATATGCTTCAGTCAAAATTGCAGACAATGACATGGGACTTCCAATAATCAAAAATAGATAAATATGCTGCTAAGGATACCGAAAAAACTGTGTTTTTGCACAATTGATATCAAGTGAGAGTAAAGTTAGTTAAATCATTTGTCACAAATTTGTGAATAACGTTAAAATGGTCACAGGATATCGAAAACTCACTTTTAATCATTCAACATAAACCACAGGATGGCCACGATGAAATTAAGCCCAGCAGTAAGTCTTTTAGTCGCAATGTTTGCAGTTACTTCTCCAGCACAAGCGGGTTGGTTAGACAGTGTTTTTGGCACCGATGAAAAGAAAGTAGAAAAAGTAGAGACTACCGCTGATGCACAATCTACTGATTTAGTAGGTAACGTAATGTCACAACTTGGCCTCAGTAAAGATCAAGCGGAAGGCGGCTTAGGCACCTTGCTAAGCCTTGCGCAGTCTAACTTAGGCGATTCTGACTTTAGCCAGTTATCAAACAGCATTCCTGGAGCTGACACACTTTTATCTGCAGTACCTGCATTAGCATCGGACGATGGCATGTCAGGTTTATTATCTCAAGCAGGTGATTTAGGTAAGTCATTTGAAGGCGCTGCAATGGTATACGACGCGTTCGAACAGTTAGGCATTAAAAAAGAATACGTTGCGCCAATGGTTGATATTGCCAAATCATACCTAGAAACCAACGGCACTGAAGGTACGGTTGATTTGTTAATGAAAGGCGTGAATTCATTACTTTAATGACTCGCTGATTTAGGATTAATTTTATTTAATGCCGAGCCATTCGCTCGGCATTATTGTCTCTGTTAAGCTTAATCTTATATTCACTTTTCAATACTCACTAAAATAGTCAGTACAGCTGCATTGTTTTAAAGACGTTTAGGAGGCCATATGATCGCGAAACTGAAACAGTTTTTACAGTCGCATGCTCAAGCAACGACCCCAGAAGATCAAGCACAACAGTTAAAGTTAGCTGCTGTAAGTTTATTGCTTGAGGTCATGTATGCCGATGAAACGCTAGACGAGCAAGAAGTAGCGATGCTTCCTGGAATAATTAGCGACAATTTAAATATCAGTGCTGCTGAAGCTAACGCATTAATTGACGAAGCCAAGTTAGTTCAAGGCAATTCAATTTCATTATTCGAGTTTACTGCAGAAATTAATGCTCAGTGTTCCATTGAGCAAAAGCAAAAATTACTTCTGTGTATGTGGAAGTTGGCTTACTCGGATGGCAAGTTATGTCGAAATGAAGACCAAATTATTCGCCGCACCGCTGATTTACTTTATTTAAAGCACAGTGAAGTGATTCAAATGCGCAATATTGCCATGGAAGAACGCTAAGTTCCTCCCCTTAAGCACTAAGCTTTACGCTTAAGCTGTTGGCTATAAGACAAATAAAAACGGGGCTTTCTTTAGAAAGTCCCGTTTTTACATTTCTGCGCAATCAAACCTTAAGTTAAGCCGCTTGTTTACGCGTTTGATGCTGTTTTTGCCAATACATAAATGGCGCAACCACTATAACTAAGATAAAGGAATACAACATATTTTCAGCCAGAGCTACTCCCACCCCTAGACAAAATATGCAACCACCAACCACGAGTGGTAAATAGCGTTTACTGAGCAATTTTGCCGCTGATAACATGGTCAATAAATAGATAATAATGAATACGCCGTTACTCCAAGCAATTAAGTCCTCGAGTTTTTGCTCAGTAACAAAAGTAAAGCTGATGACTAATACCATGGTCAATAAAATCGTCACTAATGCTCTCAGCGGCACACCAAATTGATTGAGTTTGCTAAAGTAACTCGGTAATACGCCTTCTTTGCTAAAGCTCCACAGTAAACGTGCTGCGCTGGCGCAATAGACGTTAACCGTCGCAATGCCGCTAGCAATGCCCAAAATGCCAATGACTTGCGCTCCCATGCCCTGCCACACCACATTACCCAATAACGTTTCGAAAGTGTGGATCATTGCTAATCCTTCTTTATCGCTAGGCACCATCAATAGCAATAAGGTGCAAATAAGGTAAATGATGCCGACTAATACCGTGCCAATCATCATTGCTGGTAGCATGTCTTTTTTAGGGTTTTTAAAGTCATTGGCTAAATGCGTCATGGCTTCAATACCTAAAAAGCTCCAAAATCCAATCCCCATGGCTAGCATGACTGTCGAAACCTCAGCTGAAGCTAACTCTGTGAATGCACCAGCTTCACTGACATTTGTGCCACTGGCACTAAATAACACCGCTACAACTGCCACAATGGCTAAAGTCAGCGCAAACTGCAATTTGGCAGAGACCTGAATACCGCGATAGTTCAGCAATAACAGCACCAACACAATCATCAGCTCAGCCACTAACTGACCCCAGCCTGTGATAGAAACTAAGGCATCCATGAATTGAAAAGTCATTAGAATTGCCGCTGGTGCACCAATCGGGATCACAAACAAAAAGATCAATCCAATCGTGCGCCCCGCAGTGGTACCAAAGGCTTTTTCAATAAAATAGGCTGGCCCTGCTGCATGAGGAAAACGGCTAGCAAGTAAACCAAATACCACTGCCACAGGCAAAATGGCGACGGTCAAAATAATCCATGCCAATAAAGCACCACTATTTGCCACTGCAATGGTCATTTGCGGTAAAATAAATACCCCTGTACCAAGCAAAGTGGTGGCCATCAGTCCGGCACCTTGCCAGCGCCCTATCGTTCCTGTAATTTGATTCATTAGCTTGCTCTATGGTGGTGTTTGCAAGAATTATAAAATGGTTATTGGATACAAACTGCCGTAATCACTCTGCAAAAACACTTATAAAACCGACATTTTGACGGTAATTAATAAAATTACCAACAATATGACGGATGTTGTATTTCTAACGACTGGAATCAAAATGGATAAATTTGATCAACTCATTTTAAATGCGTTAAGAGCAAATGCTCGTCAGAGTATTTCTCATATCTCTGAAGCTGTGAGCTTATCACGGAGTGCGGTTACTGAGCGGATAAAAAAACTTGAACAATCTGGTGTAATTCGAGGCTATCAAGTTTTATTAAGTGAGTCGCAAAAAGAAGGCGTATCGGCATACTTTGAAATACAACATGAACGCGCCAATTGTGCCGATGTTGTGCACGTATTTCATGCCATACCTGAAGTCATAACTTGCCAAGGGATCACTGGCGAAATGGATCTGTTGGTTTATGTTAATGCCGCATCGATGAAGCGACTGCATGAAATTCGTGAGTACATTGATGCCCAGGTAGATATCGTCAAAATTAAAACCCACGTGGTAATGAGTGAATGGATTAACAATCAAGCGTAACGCACATTCTCAAATTAATTTATTGGTTATACTGGTAAAATAGCCAACAATGCTGATAAGAGACTAAAATAAATAACACTTTTTAAGTCGATAAAACTTAAACAAGTATGTTGAAACTACAGGTTTCAAACACTTTAAATTGGGTATTTAACACTATGCAAACACGGCCTAATTCTGACATCAATTTACTTTGGGGTGCACTCATCCTTGAAGAGCTGGCTCGACTTGGCGTAAAGCACGTATGCATGGCACCTGGTTCTCGTTCAACACCATTAACGTTAGCCGCAGCTGCCCAAGATAAACTTGAACGGCATTTACACTTCGATGAACGTGGTTTAGGTTTTATGGCGCTTGGTTTAGCAAAAGCCAGTAATAGCCCTGTAGCAATTGTCACCACATCTGGCACAGCAGTCGCCAACCTGTACCCAGCAATTGTAGAAGCCTGGTTAACTCAAGTTCCTTTGATTGTGTTAAGTGGCGATAGACCGCCTGAATTAATCGGTTGTGGTGCAAACCAAGCCATTGTGCAACCCGCAATATTCGCCGATTATGCTAAACAAGTTAATTTACCAACGCCAGATTTAGCCATCGCCCCAAATACTTTGCTCACTACCATCGATGAAGTAGTGAGTAATCAAACTCAACCAGTACATTTCAATTGTATGTACCGTGAGCCGTTATACCCAAGCGAATTAGAAACCTTATCTCAACTTGTTAAAACATCATTATCTGGTTATGTGACGCCAATTTCAGACTGGCTAAATCACGCATTTCCCTATACTGATTATGGTCAAGCATCTAGTAGCAACTTACCGACTGAAGACACCATGATGCGTTTCGTCCATGGCAAAGGCGTGATTGTGGTGGGCACGTTATCTCCAAAAGATAATCCACAACAGATTATTGAACTGGGGCAAAAATTGGGCTGGCCTATTGTGGTCGATGCACAGTCTCAGCTCAGGCAACACCCTAGTGTAATTGGCCATATTGATCAGCTAATGCTCAACCCCAAAGCAGCTAAATTCGTCGAACAAGCAGACCGTGTATTGATATTTGGCGGGCGTTTTATTTCTAAAAGACTGATTAGTTTTATTGCTGAGCAACAATGGCATAGCTACTGGCAAGTCTTACCGACTCAACAGCGCCTTGACCCTAACCATCAGTCGAAACGGATATGGCTCGCTAGTGTCTCAGCAATGTGCGGTGCGCAGTGGCCAAGATCATCTTCAGCCAATTGGGCGCTGTCATTAGTAGAAATGAATCAAAATATTGAAGCATTGCTAACACAGCATATTGACCAAAGCAGCTTTGGTGAACCCCAAGTTGTTCGCCAAATAGCTAAGGTGCAGACCTCAAAACATCAATGGTTTATTGGTAATAGCTTGCCAGTTCGCTTATACGATATGTATTCACCTATTACCTGCGAAACGCCTGCGATTTATACCAATCGAGGTGCATCAGGCATCGATGGATTAATTGCTACAGCAAGCGGAATGGCACTCGCCAGTAAACAGCCAAGCACCCTACTCATTGGTGATATTTCAAGTTTGCACGATCTTAATTCGCTCGCCATAACCAAGCAAGTTAACAGTCCGTTTGTGATTGTGATTTTGAATAATGATGGCGGCAATATTTTCAACTTATTACCTGTGCCTAATGAAGCAGTAAGAGATGAATATTACCGTTTGAGTCACGGACTGGAATTTGGTTATGCTGCCGCCATGTTTGGTTTGCCATATAACCAAGTGGATTGTTTAACCAGTTTTGATGAAGCTTATGTTGATGCAATGGCCTTTGCAGGAACATCTGTGATTGAAGTCAATGTCAGCCCTAATCAAGCAAGCGATCAAATCAAGCTCATTGCACAATGGGTGAAACAACACTAATGCCAACCATTAAACGATACGGTGATACTGCATTACCTGCACTGGTTTTATTACATGGTTTTTTAGGTTCCAAAGAAGATTGGCAAGCTTGCTTACCCACCCTAAGCCAATACTTTCATTGTATTTGCATCGATCTGCCAGGCCATGGTGAAAACGAGCAGATATTGCCAACGCCAGGCTTTGAAGCCCTTGCTGATACCATTACCCATCAAGTGATTAATCTAGGTTATCCGCAATTTCATTTGCTGGGATACTCTTTAGGTGGCCGAGTTGCACTGCATATCGCTAAATTCCATCCTGCGGCACTATTGAGTCTTATGTTGGAGTCAGCTCATTTAGGTTTATGTTCCACACGTGATAAGCAAACCAGACTGAAACACGATCAGAAATGGGCAGATAAACTAGCGTCAAAGCCATTAAGAACCTTTTTAAGTGAATGGTACCAACAGCCGGTTTTTGCTGAATTAAATAATGATGCTCGTGAACAGCTGATTAATATTCGTAGTAAAAATAATCCTCAAGCGTTACTGCATTGTTTTCAGAGTACTTCACTTGGATTACAAGATAATGGCGAAAAAGTACTGAAACAATTACACTGCCCGAGATATCTATTGGTGGGTGAGAATGACAACAAATTTTCTAACTTGGCAGAGAAGTGGCAACAGAAAATTGATTTATCGGTGATCACAATCCCAAATTCAGGGCACAATACCCATAAAGCGCAACCAAAGATGTTTGCAGCAAGCGTCATACAGCTGCTTTACCCATAACTGCTAACAACACTGTTAAGCGGTGAGTATTCGTTAATAAAGGATTTACGCTTTATGCACACTGATGATAACAATGAAACTTCTAGCCTTGAACAAGTCGAACTTGCCATCATCAGTGAGCTTACACTGCACCGTTACCAAATTCCATTATCACCCACATTGCCTGTGGCAACTCAGCGCATCGATCAACGGTCTGGTTTAGTCATTAGTGCTCAATTAAATCATGCTCAATTAAATCATGGTCAATGCGAAAGTGTCGAAATCAGCCCTTTGTCAGGCGTAGATACCAACAATAATCCTCTTGTTGGATTTAGCGAAGAATCACTTGAACAAGTGATTGCATTACTCCAGCAGCAATTACCGCTGTTAATCAATCAGCCGTTAACCGAATTAGCTAATATTGCCAGTGAAATAAAGCTGCCCTCTGCAGCATTTGGGCTCAGCTTATTAGCGACTAAGTTTAGTTCGGCATTTCAATATGCCCATGTTGATGACCGAAAAATCAGTTTGTTTTATTATCAGCCTGACACGACAAATGAAGCGTTAGCGGCCAAAATAAATGCACTACCTAAACGTACTTATGCAATAAAAGTCAAAGTGGCTCAAGCTTCAATAGAACAAGAAATCCAGTTTATTCATCAGATATTATCTATTAATCCAAAGCTCAAATTACGCCTTGATGCGAATCAAGGTTTTAGTGCTGAGCAAGCCATTGAGTTTCTGGCATGCTTACCAAAAGCCAGCATCGAATACATTGAAGAACCTTGCCAAACGCTCAAAGAAAGCCGCATGGTTTATCAAGCACTTAAGATTCCTTTTGCGCTAGATGAAACGTTAAATGATGCAGACTATCAATTTACTATGTTTGATGGGTTAGCAGCACTTATCATCAAGCCGATGATTATTGGCAATATCGACAAACTAGCGAAACTCATTGAAACCGCCACAGAACATGGCGTGCGTTGTATATTTAGCTCAAGTTTAGAAGCTAACCTGGGGATTAACGACTTAGCGACGTTAGCCGCACAGTTAACCCCTGATGAAATCCCGGGGCTCGACACGCTAGCTAACTTTAGCGAGCCGTTAATGCTCGAAAACAATCAACTGAATCCACAAGTTACTCAGCTAATCAATCGCTATACTAATAAATAAGAAACGCCATAGTCAGACAGATTAACAAAGGTTTTGTGATGATTTCTCCGCTACACCAAACTGCTTTAGACATGCCCGATGCTATAGCAATTCAGCAAACAGATAACGGCGATAAAGCCAGTATTAAGCATAGTGACGCAATCAGTTACCTTAAGTTAAGTGCGCTGGTAACTAACCTTGTGACATCGCTGCAAAAGCAAGGCGTTAGTCATAATAGCCGTCTCGCTTGTATCAGCCTTAATAACCTCGAAATGATTTGCCTTTATTGGGCATGCGTTGATTTAGGCGCGATATTTTTGCCAATATCACCTAAGTTTCCTGTATCGCAACAAGCCCAATTATGTCAGCGTTTTAAGATTGATTTTTATTGGTCAGAGGCGCAGCAGCCTGATTTCAATATCAGTGATGGGACCCAACAACGGCTCAAAATTGATCTTCAACTAGAGTGTGAACATCCTGATCCAATTCAAAGTAAGCCAAGTATTGATAGCCAAAAACCACTGAATATCATTCTCACATCTGGCTCTAGTGGCACCCCAAAAGGCGTGGTGCATTGTTTATCAAATCACATTGCCAGTGCACAAGGCTCGGCTGAAAATATTAGCCTCAAAAGCGGTGACACCTGGTTATTATCGCTACCTTTGTTTCATATTGGTGGTTTAGCCATCATTAATCGTTGTGCGCTCGCTGGGGCATGTGTGGTACTGAGTAATAATCAGCCTTTATGGCAACAAATTAGCGGCAACGAAATCAGTCATGTCTCGTTAGTGGCTGCGCAATTAAGTAAAATTTTGGCCCAGCATCCGCAAGTATTAGATCAAGTAAAATCCTTGTTATTAGGCGGCGGCGCCATAGAAGCTAAATTAGTCTCAGCGCTCGCTGACAGACATATTAATGCATATTGCAGTTATGGCATGTCTGAAATGAGTTCACAAATCACAACAGCTTTGATAAACCCTCAGGGCCATTTAGGAAAGCCATTAAGCCACAGACAAATGGAAATTAGAGATGGCACTATTTGGGTAAAAGGCGACTGCCTATTCTTAGGTTATTTAACTGATGCAGTAACCGATAATACTGTACCTTCACACCATCAATGTATTGCTGAAAAAGTCACTGATGAACAAGGCTGGTTTAACACCCAAGATTTAGGCGAACTGGATGATTCTGGTAACCTTCGCTTACTTGGTCGCGCCGATAACATGTTTATTTGCGGTGGTGAAAATATTCACCCAGAAGAGATTGAAGCGGCATTAAAAGCACACCCCTTAATCGAAAATGCGCTTGTGTTCGCAGAAGAAGATAAGACATTCAGCTTATTGCCTGCAGCTATCATTCAACTCAAGAATAGTGAACTATCAAGCCAACAGACTGCGACTGTTCCAGTAGAAGCCCAATTATCAACAGCACAAGTTAATTCAATCGAGCAATTTATTATTGAAAGAATTGCTCGTTTCAAGCGCCCAAGACATTATTACTCTTGGCCAACCGGTATCAAAACCACTAGCCTTAAGATCCCTCGGAAAGCGATTATTGCCGCAGTAAAGCAAAGATTGCCTTTGTAGGGTAAAGTCCCACAACGCTTCTATAATAGAGCTAAAAAAAGCCATAAAAAAACCTGCCGTAGCAGGTTTTAATTATAAACTTAACCAAGCGGAATTAGATTTCCATGCAAGATTTAAGTTTGTTCATCGCGTTCTTTTCAAGCTGTCTGATACGCTCAGCAGAAACTTGATAAGTTGATGCTAATTCTTGCAGAGTCGTTTTATCATCATCTAACCAACGTGCACGCAAAATATGTTGGCTACGCTCGTCTAGAGTTTTAATCGCTGAGAATAAACGCGCTTGAGAATCTGATTCCCAATTTTCATTTTCAACTTCAACGGCTACATCAGAAGAATGATCTTCTAGATAATGAACAGGTGCAAAATCAACACTGCTGTCATCGTCATTGTCGCTGGCTAAATCAAATGCAGGATCTTGTGCCGCCATACGCGACTCCATTTCAGTGACGTCTTTTTTAGACACCCCTAAATTCTCTGCTACCATGCCGACTTCTTCGTCGCTAAACCAGCCTAAACGCTTTTTAGTTTTACGAATATTGAAGAATAATTTACGTTGCGCTTTGGTTGTTGCGACCTTCACAATACGCCAGTTTTTAAGCACGTACTCATGAATTTCAGCTTTAATCCAATGCACTGCAAAAGATACCAAGCGAACGCCAACACCAGGATCAAAACGTTTTACCGCTTTCATCAGACCGATGTTACCTTCTTGAATAAGATCTGCTTGTGGCAAACCATACCCAGAATAACCTTTCGCCACATGCACAACAAAGCGCAAGTGAGACATAATCAGTTTTTTTGCAGCATGTAGGTCGCCAGTTTCTTGCAAGCGTTTTGCAAGCTCCTGCTCTTCGTCTGCCCCAAGCATCTCGATGCCTGTGACTGATTGCATATAAGCTTCTAAGCTGCTACTTCCTCTAGGGACAGTGAGTGACATAGATTGCGATTGAAAGGCCATTAAAGCTCCTACTATTACTGCGTTTTTAACACTTATGTAACTTAAAATATTTTAAGTTAAGTGGTGAACTATCTATTATCGGACAACATATGTCAACAGTGGTTCAACACAAGGATGCACACAAAATGCGCGCTGAATTATACTCTGCTGAATCCAAAGCAATTGCAAGTGAACAAATGTTCATTTTTAGTCCAAAATAATCTTACCAACACATTTGGACATCATATATTGCCACTACAATACGACAGTAATATTAAGAAGGTTCAATTGCGCGTAAATGCTGCCTAACAGAGAGGTATGAGCCTAACCAGCCTAAGAAAGAAGCCAATAGCACCAATTTGACTAACTCAGCCATACTTAAGGCTTGAATTTGCAGTTGGCTACCGTATAAGCCAAGTAACTCAGCAAGGGCAGAATCAAGATACCAGACTAAAAGGTTAATGATGATCCAGGCGAGCACACCGCCAATCACTCCATACCAAATACCGGTATATAAGAAGGGCCTTTGAATAAAGGCTTCCGTTGCACCAACTAACTTCATCACTTCGATTTCGGTGCGGCGATTCATGATCGCTAATCGAATGGTGTTACCAATAACTAACACCACCGCGAGCACTAATAAGGCTGCAATGGCAAGTACAGTGCGTTCAATCAGTCTCACCATGGCTTGTAATCGTTCAAGCCATTCAATATCTAAACGACCAAAACTGACCTCAGGTTCGCGCTCAAGCTTGTCCAGCAACTTTCTTGCACCTTCAGGGCTTGAATGTCGTGCTAATGGCGTAACCACAACCACTGCAGGTAACGGATTACTATCGAGATAAGATAATGCTTCACCAAAACCTGATAAACGTTGAAATTCTTCTAAAGCTTGGTCGCGATTAATGTAGTGAACCACATCCACTTCGGAATAGACATTAATCCGTGAAATCAGACTTTGTATTGACTGTTCACTGCGTCCTTCATTAATAAATAGCGAGATTTCTGCTGCGTTATTCCAAGACTGAGTAATATTTTCAGCATTTTTAACTAGGACTTGTAGTGCAGCAGGTAAGCTCAAGCTGACTCCAAGCACTGCCATTGTCATCACAGATGACACAGGGTTACGCCACAGCTCACCAATACTGGCCATTGCTTGTTGAATATGACGTACAAAAAACATCACTAAACGCCCAGTAAAGGGCAGTTTACTCGCGGTTATCTTAACTTTATTCGACATTAAATCTGCCCCTGAGTATCAGCTGAATAGATTTCATCACCACCAAGCATTTTGCCTTGGCGTAAAGTTAAGGTGCGGTATTTCATTCGCGCAATTAAGCCCAAATCATGGGTTGCGATTAGGACGCTGGTGCCAGAGTCATGGAAGGTTTCAAATAAACGTAGAATGTCCATCGATAACTTAGGATCTAAGTTACCTGTTGGCTCATCGGCAAGCAGTAAAGGCGGTTTATTCACAATGGCGCGAGCAATACCGACACGTTGCTGCTCACCGCCAGACAACATCACTGGTAAATGACGCTCTTTGCCATACAAGCCCACCATATCAAGGGCGCCTGCTACACGTTTACGAATTTCACCGTGAGAAAAACCTTCAATCACTAATGGTAAAGCCACGTTATCAAACACGCTTTTATCCATGAGTAGGTGATGGTTTTGAAAAATCATGCCGATATTACGGCGAAGATATGGCACATGCTTTTTGCCAAGCTTGGCAATGTCATGACCATTAATAGAAACTTTACCGGCACTGGCACGCTCAATGACAGTGATCAATTTGAGCAAGGTACTTTTACCTGCGCCAGAGTGTCCGGTTAAAAAGGCCATTTCACCTTGTTGAAGACGAAAATTGACTTCAGAGAGTGCTTTTTGGCCACCCGGATAGATCTTACTGACTTGCTCAAAATGGATCATATGTGACTATTCTGCCTTATCCTGACTAAATAATGCTTCGATAAAATCGTTTGAATTAAAGGTACGTAAGTCATCAATCTGTTCACCAACACCAATGTGACGGATAGGGATATTAAACTTATCGGCAATCGCGAAAATTACGCCACCTTTTGCTGTGCCATCTAATTTACTGATCGTGATACCTGTAACGCCAACAGCCTCTTGGAACAGCTGTGCTTGACTAATCGCATTTTGGCCGGTACTTGCATCTAACGTTAACATGACTTCATGCGGCGCATCTGGGTCTAATTTCTTCATCACGCGAACGACTTTCTTCAGTTCTTCCATCAAGTGACTTTTGTTTTGTAAACGCCCTGCTGTATCTGCAATTAATACATCCACATTACGTGCTTTAGCCGCTTGCAATGCATCAAACAATACTGAGGCGCTATCTGCACCAGTGTGCTGAGCAACAACAGGGATCTCGTTACGCTGCCCCCATACTTGTAACTGTTCAACAGCTGCAGCACGGAAGGTATCACCCGCAGCTAACATGACAGATTTGCCTTGTTTTTGATACTGTTTTGCCAATTTACCAATGGTGGTAGTTTTACCCACGCCATTAACACCCACCATTAAAATCACAAATGGGCCATTGGCATTTTCAGGCACTAAAGGAATCGCAACAGGGTCTAGAATGGTTTGCATTTCATCGCGCATTAAATCATAAAGCGCTTCGGCGTCTTTAAGCTGTTTGCGAGAGGCGCTGTCAGTCAGGCTATCAATAAGTCGAGTGGTGGTTTCAACACCTACATCGGCAATAAGCAGCTGTTCTTCTAATTCCTCGAATAAATCATCATCAATCTTCTTACCGCTAAAGATCCCCATAAAGCCACTACCAATGTTTTCACTGGTGCGCTTTAGGCCACGCTTTAAGCGAGCAAAAAGACCTTCTTTAACAGGTTTAGCTTGAGGCTCTGCGACAACGTCTGTTGTTTCTGCTTCTTGTGCCGCTTGAGCAGCAGCTTCTTCCTCTTCCAGACGCCGAGCTTCTGCACGTTCAGCCTCTTCTAGCTCTCTTTGTTCTTGAGCTAATTGCTCTTCGGCAAGGCGAGTTTGTTCTGTGACTCGTTGTTGCTCAGCTTGGCGATCTGCTTCAGCTTTATCAGCAGCCGCTTTTTCTTGAGCTGCCAACTCTACAGCTGCTTGTTCTGCTGCCTTTTGTTCAGCTTCAATACGGGCTTGCTCTTCAGCGCGCTGTTGCTCGGCTAATTGTTGTTCTGCAAGTTCCTGAGCTAATCGGTCAGCTTCAGCTTTTTCTGCAGCTTCTTTTTCTACTGCAAGACGGTTTTGTTCTTCAACGCGCTGCTGTTCAGCTAATTGCTGAGCCTGTAATTCAGCCTCAGCCTTTTCAGCAGCTTCTTTTTCTACTGCAAGACGGTTTTGTTCTTCAACGCGTTGCTGTTCAGCTAATTGCTGAGCCTGTAATTCAGCTTCAGCCTTTTCAGCAGCTTCTTTTTCTGCTGCAAGACGGTTTTGTTCTTCAACACGTTGCTGTTCAGCTAATTGCTGAGCCTGTAATTCAGCCTCAGCCTTTTCAGCAGCTTCTTTTTCTGCTGCAAGACGGTTTTGTTCTTCAACACGTTGCTGTTCAGCTAATTGCTGAGCAGCAAGCTCTGCTTCAGTCTGCTCAGTACTACTGGTGTCAATTTGCTCTTGAGCGTTGTCGGTTGTAACTTTCTCTTGTTCTTTGGTTTTGTCTTTACGAAACCACGAAAAAAAACCTTTCTTTGCCATGTCTACTACCAGTACTTAGTGAGCTAAAAAATTCGGAAAAATACTCTCGATAACTTAATACAGATAATGTCAGAAGGATTGCTCACCTTTAGGCATCAGTTTGGTATAAAATATCGAGTATTCTAATTGGTTGCATAGTCTACCACTTTCTTTGTTCAGGCAAAATCACGAGGGCAAAATGTCCAAAAATAAGTCCGCTAGCGGCCAAGTCAGGATCATTTCAGGACAATGGCGTTCACGAAAACTTCCTATTCACGATCTTGAAGGTCTTCGACCAACCACAGATCGAGTGCGCGAGACCTTATTTAACTGGTTATCCACAGACGTTCGCGGTGCAAGAGTGTTGGATTGTTTTGCTGGAAGCGGCGCACTGAGCCTAGAAGCATTATCACGCTACGCTGACTATGCTCGAATTTTTGAACTGCAATCCAGCGCAGCGAAGCAGTTGCAACAAAATTTACAAACCCTAAAATGCGAAACGGCCGATGTCATTAATGGTGATAGTTTGGCTTTGCTCGCCAAAGGTAATCCAGATAAAGGCTTTGATATTGTTTTTGTCGATCCTCCTTTTCGCAAAGATCTGGCCAGTAAAACCATCGCGCTGCTAGATGAAAAACAATGGCTCAATGAAAATGCACAAATTTATGTCGAAACGGAATCCGACTTAGCTCAGTTAGACATCCCCAATACTTGGATTGAGCTTAAACAGAAATCGGCAGGGCAAGTGACCTACCGTTTATTCCAATATCAAATTGATTAAAGGTTACAGATGAAATTTTTTATTCTGGCAGGTAAGAGCTTTACTCTGCTGACATGGTTGGTGATGTTTTATAATGTGTTCATGCCATTCGATGGCAAAGTCAGCATTGTTCTTAATATTCTGTTATTGATCACGGCATTTATGCATTTGTTCCAATTATTGATTTTTTACACCATGTTCAACACATTACTAAAACTTAAGTTAGTCGATTACATTAAAGTCTATTTCTTGGGTGTCTTTGGTTTATTAGAATATCGCCAAAAAGTATTGGATTTACCTCAAGCTGAAGATTGATACTTATAGCTGGCATCACAAATGAAGTGATAACGAAATTAAACAGCATCTAAGTTATGAGCCTCACATTCGTGGGGCTTTTTATTGAGCTTTTATTATGGGTTACCCTTTAAAGCACTAATCAATATGGTTATAGACATTAATTGATCATGGCTAGGGTCATCACTCCCTATTCACCATCTCTTATGTAGGTCTACTTACTTTTTAGGGTAAGGGTGAGCAACACCTTTATGACAATCTACACAAGTCTTTCTGCTTGGAATAATAGTCGCCTTCTTGCTTTTTAATTCACAACAGCAAATTTCAGCCATAAAAAACCTCGCCATAGCGAGGTTTTTTTAATTGATAGCTGCAAGGGTCATCACTCCCTATTCGCCATCTCTTATGTAGGTCTACTTACTTTTTAGGGTAAGGGTGAGCAACACCTTTATGGCAATCTACACAAGTCTTTCTGCTTGGAATAGTAGTCGCCTTCTTGCTTTTTAATTCACAACAGCAAATTTCAGCCATAAAAAAACCTCGCCATAGCGAGGTTTTTTTAATTGATAGCTGCAAGGGTCATCACTCCCTATTCGCCACCTCTTATGTAGGTCTACTTACTTTTTAGGGTAAGGGTGAGCAACACCTTTATGACAATCTACACAAGTCTTTCTCTTATCGCCTTCTTGCTTGGCGTTGCGTTCGTGCATTCTTTTAGCCATTTTCTTCATTGTTTCAGGCTGATCTTCGTAGATACGAGTATGACAATGTTGGCAGTTAGCTGAGTCAGTTGCACGGAAGTATTCAAGTGCAATATCTGCTTGCTCTTTACGGTTTTCATCTAACCATGCTTGCGTGTTGAAATCTTTGATAGTCACAAAACCATATAGATCTTTCGATACGATGATTTTCTTAACCAAGTAATCAACTGGGCCATGTGGAAGGTGACAATCTTGACATTGCACAGTTACACCTGCGCTTCCACCACCATGAGCTGAAGCAAGTACTTCATCTTTTAGTGAGTGGTTACTGTGACAGCTCATACAGAATGCATCACTACTTGTCGCATGTAAGGTTTGCTGTGTAGCGAAGTAGCCTACTACACCCATAATCACACCGACTACAATCAGTGCGATAATTGAATATTTTGCGCTTGGTTTGAAAAGTGCACGCCAGTTCATCGGTCATCTCCAATAGAAAATTTATAATTTATAATTCTTAAACTCTAAAATATAATTTTTAAATTCTAAAAATAATATTTGTATTCTAGGTTGTTTTAGCCTTAAAAAAATGATTTAAAGGCATGTTTTAATTAATAAGTTGCTACATTATGTTCAAAATGAGACCTAGATCGAAATAACCACAAAATTAGTGACCCAATCTAGCTTACTTAAACCTAATACAAGCTGGGCTTATTGGCAAAGTTTCTTTAACAATATCTAGAAAGTTCATAAAACTGACACCATCAATAAAACTAATGAACTATCATTAACTTAAACAATCTATATTATTTAATTATCTGTTTTGTGACCCGTTTTATTGCTCGCTGAATGTTAACAAGCTATATTCGCCAAGTTAATGAGTAAAATTCTTTTACTGTTATTACGACTTTTAATAATTAGGATCTACAGGCTATAAATGAGCGTTAAACTGTCCCACCACATCATTATTTTCTTCGCTTTGTTCGCATTACTCGGACAAGGCTTAGTCACTAATGGCTATGCGATGGTGGCAATGCCTATGACTCATATAGTTGATAAAGAACCAACGAGTGATGCAGCTACCGAGGATGCGGAAAGCGCTACGATGGACTGCCACCAGCAGGTATCGACCAACATCCCCTCAATAATAGACAGTAACAAGCAAAGCAAACATTGTTGCGACTCTATAACTGATATAGCACAGACCGAACCATCTTCATGTTGTGATTCAGTGGCAGGTTGCAGTCTTGATTGCAGTCATTGTATGAAGATTTCGATGACCGGTCACCTACAGAGTATCGATATCATCATTGCTAAATCACTGAATATAAAAGCAGAAGCGACTAAATTACCGCATTTTTTTTACCATCAAACCTTGCCAGCATTTAAACCTCCTATTGCCTAAACTGCATTAAACCCGCCATACATTACTGTTTACATCACCAAAACGTGATTTCATATGGCGCATTTTTACAAACGATCACTTTACCGGTTTTACTTTTACGATGACCTAATTCACTGCCAAATGTGGATTGTTGTTCGTCATTCGTTACTTGAGGTTTTTATGAAACACATTATCAGTCTTTTTATTGCAATGACGTTGGGGGCTGTACTTGCTATTAGCACCGCTAACGCAGCTACTGATACCCGAGATAATCATCAACATGCTGATCATTCAATTGATCCGCATCCAATGTATTCATGCCCAATGCATCCAGAAGAAACCAGCCATGAAAAAGGTCGCTGCTCACTGTGTAATATGTTTCTGGTCAAAAATGAGCAATCTGCAATCGATGAATTAGTGACAAATACCCCCAATTACTATTGCCCAATGCACCCTGAAGAAACCAGCCATGAAAAAGGTCGCTGCCCGCAATGTAATATGTTCTTAGTCAAGGAAGAAGAGGAAGAGTCCACTTCAGTTGAACATGCGGGTCATAGCCATACTCATGCTGTGACTCTGCCTGATAAGTCAGCAAGTCAATCTAAAGCTGAGCAGGTGCTTAGTCAGCCTAAACCGGCATTACTCACCACTCCACAAGCGAATGATGAAGGTAATATCAAATACGTTTGCCCAATGCACCCTCACGTGATTTCTGATGAACAAGGCACCTGCCCGATTTGCGGAATGAATCTAGAAAAAGTCACTATGGGTAGCGTAGGCGAAGAAGTCGTGGTTGGCGTATCCGGAGGTATGCAACAAGCGCTTGGGATGCGTAGTGAACAAGTCAGCGAAGGCACATTATGGAAACTCGTTAAAACCATTGGCACCGTCGAATACAATGAAAACACCATTGGCCATGCGCATACCCGTGTCAGTGGTTGGTTAGAAACTCTCATGATCCATAATGTTGGTCAGAGGGTTAAAAAAGGCCAGCTGCTATATGAACTGTATTCCCCTGAGTTAATCAACGCTCAAGATGATTATATGCAAGCCAAAGATTATCTCATGCAAGACCCTGAACGCGGTGCTGGGCTGCTTAAAAAAGCTCGATTACGCCTTGAACTACTTGGGGTGAGTTCCACAACTATCCAACAACTGGAAAACACTGGCGAGACCATTTATCGCGTCCCATATTATGCCGACCAAGATGGCTTTATCAGTCAACTGAGTGTTCGTCATGGTATGTATGTTGAACCCGGAACAACCTTATTTGAAATCGTCGACTTACGAAGTGTTTGGGTTATTGCTGATGTGTTTGAAAATGAGCAAAGCTGGTTAGAGCAAGGTCGCCCAGTTGAAGTAACGTCTTCAGCCCAAGGTTTGTTCGATCTTGAGTCCACAATCGATTATATCTACCCAGAACTTGATCCCGTCTCTCGTGCGATGCGAGTGCGCATCAAACTCGAAAATCCAGGTAAAAGCTTAAAACCAGGCAGCTTAGTTGATGTGAAATTATTTGGCGGCCCAAAGCGCGGCGTATTATCCATTCCTACTGAAGCATTAATTCAAACAGGTCGAGAGAACCGTGTTGTAGTGCAACGTGATGATAATAGCTTTGCTTCAGTAGCCGTCAAAGTCGGTATGATTGCTCAAGGTAAAGCAGAGATTATCGAAGGTCTGCAAGCGGGTGAAAAGGTCATCGTATCCGGCCAATTCTTATTAGATTCTGAAGCCAGTATTCAAGGTAGCTTGCAACGATTAAGTGGCAGTAATACTGAACCCGCAACTGCTCCTCATGCGCATCATTAATCGGAGGCCGACATGTTAGAAAAAATAATCAGCGCCTCAATTAGGCAAAGAGCTATGGTGTTAGTGCTTACTGCCGTGATTGCCTTAATTGGTTATCAGGCAATGCGCATGACGCCACTGGATGCACTACCAGATTTATCTGATGTGCAAGTAATTGTAAAAACCTCATACCCAGGCCAAGCACCGCAATTAGTTGAAGACCAAATAACCTATCCGTTATCAACCGCCATGCTCGCCGTACCTGGCGCAAAAACAGTGCGCGGTTTTTCTATGTTTGGCGACTCTTACGTCTACATTATTTTTGAAGACGGCACAGACATTTATTGGGCTCGCTCCCGAGTCTTAGAATATTTATCCCAAACCCAAGGGCAGCTACCCGACAATGTCACTCCCACTCTGGGACCTGACGCATCTGGAGTTGGTTGGGTATTTCAGTACGCGTTAGTTGATCGCAAAGGCCAACATGATTTAGCACAATTGCGTTCACTGCAAGATTGGTTTTTAAAGCTTGAATTGCAAAGTGTTAGCGGCGTGTCAGAAGTCGCGACTATTGGCGGCATGGAGCAGTCATACCAAATCATTGTTGACCCGCATAAGTTGGCTTTGTATCAAATTGATTTAATGACTGTAAAAAATGCCTTAGACAATTCTAACAGTTCAACAGGTGGCTCAGTCATTGAAATGGCAGAAGCCGAGTACATGATCACTTCAACAGGTTATCGGCAAACACTGGCTGACTTTAGGGAAATACCATTAGGCATAGTGTCTGAATCTGGCACGCCGGTATTGATGAAAGATGTGGCGCAACTACGCACAGGGCCTGCCGCCCGTCGCGGAATCGCCGAACTAGATGGTAAAGGTGAAGTGGTTGGCGGCATTGTGGTGATGCGTTACGGTGAAAATGCCCTCGCCACCATCAACAATGTCAAAGATAAGCTTAAAGAAATCGAAAACGGCCTGCCTGATGGGGTGGAGTTAGTGATCACTTACGATCGCTCTGAGCTTATTCTTAACTCAGTGGACAATCTTAAACATAAAGTCCTCGAAGAAATGATGGTCGTAGGCATTATCTGCCTGATTTTCTTGCTTCATGCCCGCTCAACCTTAGTGGCGATTATCTCGTTACCAATCTCAATATTAATCAGTTTTATCGTGATGAATATTATCGGGGTAAATGCCAACATCATGAGTTTAGGTGGGATAGCCATTGCCATAGGAGCGGTGGTGGATGCCGCCATTGTGATGGTCGAAAATGTGCATAAGCATTTAGAACAATATCGAGAAAAACATAATGGTCAAACTCCTACGGGTGACACCCATTGGGAGTTAGTGCGAAAAGCTTCGGTTGAAGTCGGCCCAGCACTATTTTTCAGTCTGTTGATTATCACCTTAAGCTTTGTGCCTGTGTTTGCCCTAGAAGCTCAAGAAGGCCGATTATTCCACCCTTTGGCATTTACTAAAACCTTTGCCATGGCTGCCAGTGCGATATTAGCTATTACCTTGATCCCGGTGTTAATGGGCTATTTCGTTCGCGGTAAAATCCCTGATGAGAAGAAAAACCCTCTCAGCAGACTATTGATTGCCATTTACGAGCCTATGCTGCGTTTAGTGCTTAAATTTCCAAAGTTCACCATCTTATTAGCCATCATTGCCCTTGGCAGTGCGGTGTATCCAATGACAAAAATGGGCAGCGAGTTTATGCCTGAACTTGAAGAAGGTGATTTGCTTTATATGCCAACGACTCTACCAAGCGTAAGTGCTGGTAAAGCCGCTGAAATTTTGCAGCAAACTGACCGACTCATTAAAACCGTACCCGAGGTAAAGCGGGTATTTGGTAAGGTTGGCCGAGCGATGACTGCCACCGATCCTGCGCCGTTAACCATGCTAGAAACCACCATCATGCTTAACCCGCGTGATACGT
Organism: Shewanella sp. 10N.286.51.B7; assembly: GCF_002873615.1. Classification (NCBI taxonomy): domain Bacteria; kingdom Pseudomonadati; phylum Pseudomonadota; class Gammaproteobacteria; order Alteromonadales; family Shewanellaceae; genus Shewanella; species Shewanella sp. 10N.286.51.B7. The sequence continues at coordinate 21,483 of NZ_MCUF01000020.1, read as the reverse complement.
GGCGCGAAGGTATGACACTTGAGGGGATCATTGCTGAGCTTCAAAAGACGGTTAAAGTACCCGGAATGACCAATGCTTGGGTTCAACCGATAAAAACTCGCATTGATATGCTCTCAACAGGAGTACGAACCCCTGTCGGAATTAAAATTTCCGGCGCAGATATTGATGAACTTCAGCGTATTGGCACTGAAATAGAAGCCGTTGTCAGCCAACTACCTGGTACGCAATCGGCATTTGCTCAGAGAACAAGTGGTGGCCGCTATATTGATATTGAGCCAGATCTTAAAAATGCTGCTCGTTACGGAATGACCCTCAAAGACATTCAAGATGTGGTGCAAATGGCCATTGGCGGTATGCAAGTGGGTCAATCTATTCAAGGGCAAGAACGTTACCCAATCAATATTCGCTACCCCCGCGAACTGCGTGACAGTATCGAAAAGCTGCAAGACTTACCTGTCATGACCAAAACAGGTAAATACTTACCATTAGGCAACTTAGCAACCATTTCTATTAGCGATGGTGCGCCCATGCTTGCCAGTGAAAATGGTAGATTAATCAGTTGGGTATTTGTCGATTTGGACAACATATCCATTGGTGAATATATTGCTACAGCCAAACAAGCGCTTAATGAACAAGTTCAGCTTCCACCTCGATATAGCTACACTTTTGCAGGCCAATATGAGTATATGCAACGCGTGGAAGCAAAAATGGAGTTGGTTATTCCGTTAATGCTTGCGGTGATTTTCATGCTGCTAATGATGACTTTTGGCTCATTTACCCAGGCTTCAGTGATCATGTTGAGCCTGCCATTTTCGCTTGTTGGCAGTGCATGGTTATTGTACTTGTTGGATTTCAATTTCTCGGTAGCAGTTTCTGTCGGGATGATTGCACTTGCAGGGGTCGCGGCTGAATTTGGTGTGGTGATGCAGGTATATTTGAATAACAGCATTAAAGACAGACAAGCAAAAGGGCAATACAAGCAGCGCAGTGATTTAAGCGAGGCGTTAATCCACGGCGCCGTGATGCGTATTCGCCCTAAAGCCATGACCGTTGCCACCATTTTCTTTGGATTACTGCCAATTATGTGGGGCAGTGGTACAGGTAATGAAGTAATGCAGAAAATTGCCGCGCCTATGGTCGGTGGCATGGTCACCGCCCCATTGCTGTCATTGTTTGTTATTCCAGCCATTTATTTACTGATATATGGCAGGAAACTACCAAGAGCATCTGATTAAATAACACCATCAAAAAAGGCGCTCTCAGCGCCTTTTAAATTTTATAAACACAATATTGATTTTATAGATCTTCACTCATGATCTGTTGTTTAAGTTTGGCTAATTGCATCATTTTTACCATTCCCCACATCATGGTCACACCGCCAATCGCCACCATAACATACTGTACATTCGCATTATCTAACATCGGCATCGTTGCAATGTTAAAGCCTGCAAAAATGCCATATAAGCCCGCAGCCATTAGCAAGGATCCAGGGAAATCAATCACTGCTACCATGGTCATTTTCTTTTGAATATCTGCTAATTTTTGCTCTTTGGTCTGCGACATGTTTCTTCCTTGAACTGGGTTGATAAAACTAAAAATTTTGTCTGATTCACTAAGCTAACAAACCCATGACCTTGGCGAAAGTATAATTTAGCAATCAGGTAGACTCAGTTTAATGATTGAAAATGTGCCTCCTTGAGGATCATCAATCACCGCAAACCGACCCACATCAGGTATATCTGTCGGCGGCACGCAAATTTTACCGCCCAACTCATCCGCTTTAGCTGCCATTGCATCGCAATCTTCAACGCTAAAATACAACATCCAGTGAGGTGGCATATCGCCAAACTCTTCGGTCATTTCCATCATGCCACCAATAGCCTGCTGAGCCACCATCCATTGGGTATACTCAGCAACACCCACTTCCGACATGTCCACCGTTTCAGTGTCAAAGCCCAAAACTTGGCAGTAAAAGTTTTTAGATAAGCCTGCATTGCGGCACATGTACTCAACCCAGCAAAGTGTATTAGGTTCAAAAGAACGTTTAATTCCTACATGTTCAATGGCTTGCCAAATAGAAAAACGCGCCCCTTCTGGATCATGGCACACGGCCATGCGGCCTGAATTTCCCACTTCATGAGGGCCTGCAATAATTTCGCCACCAGCATGTTTAATCGATTTCACTGTTTCGTCGACATTATCGACTGCAAAATACAGCTCCCAATGTGTCGGCTGTGATGCCATTTCTTTTGGCATTTGATACATAGCACCAATATCATCACCCTCTATCTGCAGCATAGTGTAGTGACCTTCTGGCATAGGCATATCATCGGCGTGCCATTGAAAAAGGTTTTGGTAAAAGCTTTTGGCAGAAAACCAGTCATGACTTGCAAGCTCTACCCAACAAGGCTGACCTTGAGCGTATTTAGACACTTTCATACATACTTGTCCTTGTAATAGTTAGCAATGAATAACGTGAACATGACTTAACAGTTAAGACGTTTTTTCAGCCGCTGTCGAGGTGAATCTTGATAAATACAACTCTTTACTGGCATAAAAAAGCGCCCTTATCTAAGGACGCTTTTAGAACGTTTGAGACTCACTAATTCAATCGTTAAGTACTTATCTTAATGTTAAGAACTTACCTTTATATAGACCAGATATAGTAAATCTGAGACTTCATTCGAATAATAATGCCGCGTATCACATCTAAAAAGCTCATAAACTCAGCAGGTTTAGTCCCTGATACCCAAGCTAATCCAACTGAACCGACTGGGATATCATACTCTGCAGACTCTTGTAGTTTTAAGCGCACAAAGTGATGCTTATTATTGATGTTTTGCCCTGTGGTCTGTCTGACATTGTCATCACGTGCTAATAAGCTGCCTTGCGCCTCTCCTGTTGCCTCAATAATCCCTTCAACTTCAGCGTTGAAAATTTTACTTGGGTACACCGCTGATGCAAACTCCGCCATTTGGCCAACCTCAACGTTACGTATCGCTTGGTGATTGACTCGCATCAGTACATACTTTTCATCGGTATACATCTGAATTCTCGGCGCAACACCAACATATTGACCTTCTCGCATTATGAAGTTAGTCACATAACCATTAGCAGGTGCATAAACCTTTGTATTATCAAGGTTCCATTGTGCTTGAGCCACATTTTCGATTTCACTCTCTAAGTCTGACTGACGGCTATCAACCGTTAAGTGAGCTTTTTGAATATCGAGCTTAGCTTTTTGAACTTCAGTTTTCGATTTAGCAATTTGAGTGACATAGGCATCGACTTTGGCTTGGGCTAAATCAACAGCTGTTTGCTGCTCATCTAACTGACTTTCTGTAATCGTGTCAGGCACTATGCTATTTTGCTCAACGTAACGCGCCAGCGTTGTCTCTTTCCAAGTTAAATCTTTCTTAGCTGCATGCAATTGGTTTTTACTGATGGCTTCATCAGAATTTGCCGATTGCAGTTCTTTCTCTGCAATAAGGATATCTTCTTTCGCTAGTGACAATGCGACTGTCGCGGTTTGCTTACCCACAGAGGCTTTATTTAAAGCAATTTGGTAAGGCTCATCATCAAGCTCATATATCAACTGCCCAGCCACGACCCTTTCATTGGGTTCAACATAAATGCCTTTTACATTACCTTTAATTTGCGTTGACGCAGGACGTAACTGAATATGCGGTGATTGCACAACAGAGCCGCCTGTAATATCCATAGGTGCATAATTTAATAAACCGACCCACACGAACATTAACCAACCCGTGCCGCCTAAATATGCAAACGCTTTAGTGCCTTTATTCCACGGCATACCCACCATACGCAGAATATAAATAAACAATGCCCATACGGCTAAACCTTCAATCATGAGTTAACCTCTTCTTTTTGGGGAGTGGCTGATACTGGTTCGTCAGTATCCTTTTCTCGCCATACATCTCTAATTTTTCTCAGTGCTTTACCGGTATCAATAAACGCAACCATCACAGCTAATACCCAAACCCAATGCCACAAAAAACCTATCCAGGTGAGCGCAGTGATGAGCCCTATTTGTTGATGGTTTTCTTTATGTGCCTTATCGATTGGCAATTCATGTACCTTCCAAAAGCCATAACCTGCTGCGGCAACTACGCCGACTAAAACCACTAATGCAACGCCATGAAGTGCAGCATCAACACCTGTATCGACGAATGGCATACTGAATAAACTCATATTGATCTCACCTCTGTAATCTTGAATGTGGCTAGTTTGCCTCTACCACTTCAAATCACAACATCAAGTATCCATTTGTATCAATAAATGTTATTTTTTGATTCAATATGACACCTTAATGTCATTTGCCTGAACCTTAACTACAGAGAAATTGCCATGGCTTTTAATGTATCTTTTATCCGTGTTTGCTGTGTGCTTCCTGTACTGCAAGGGGTTGAAGAACGCTATAACATCACCCATAAGGATCTTTCGATTCCTGATAGCTTGATGTTAGAGCCCATGACATTGCTCCCTTTCTCGGAGGTGGCTATGTGGTTAACAAAAATTGAGTTGTTAACAGGTGACAGTGACTACATGCTTAACATTCAAGAATATTTAGATATCGGCAGATTTAATCTGCCTAATAATTGGTTTCTCGCCACACCAGATTTAGCCATCACCTTTAGACGGGTTAACTATGCTATGGCTTGTTTTCATTCAGGGGCTAGTTATTACGGAGCTCAGTCAAACAAAATCATTAAGTGGTGTTATCGCAATGATTACGTCAGCTCAAAAGCAAAATCTCATGACTCGTTGAGAGTCGCACTGACCTTACTAAACACTTGTCGGTATTTTCTCGGAGCAGATTTTCAGCCCAAAAAAGTCATGCTTAGCGGCCCTTCAATTGGCCAACTTGGGGTTGAACAAGCCTTTGGCTGTAAAGTGACATGGAATGCGCCGCTTACAGAGATGTGGTTGGACATAGACTCTTTAATAAGCTCTGAACAAGATTTTTTATCTTCTCAGTCAACGCTGCAGCAAATTAAAAAAAATAACAGCAACAGCATCTCACTCAATCAGCTTGACTCTTATTTAAATATGCCACAAACCCATGACACACCTAAGGTGCTGTATGAGTTAGTCAATTACATTCGTTTTTATGGTTTACCTACAGTGGACTCATTGGCAGATTTGTGCGGTTTTTCACGTCAACAACTGCAAAGGCGTCTGCAGCAAAACGGATTCAGTTTTACGGAGTTAATGCGCTATATTCTCGGTAATTTGGCGATCAACTATATGCTAGAAGGAAGAAGCGTGAGTGAGGTTTCGGCCTTGCTAGGCTATGCGAATGTACGCAGTTTCAGTAAAAGTTTTCAGCGTCTTCATCGTCAAACACCGACTCAATATATTGAAAAGCTGCATCAAAAAAGCCCTCATAAGAGGGCTTAATATCAAATTGTAGCAATCAACATTTCATTATTGATACACAGGCAGTAAATCAGCCATTGCTAACAAGTGGCAAGCACCAGTGACGATACCAAACAGCATCACCACAGCAAGTAATGGTGTGCCGCCTGGCACGCGATAACTCGTTTCGTCAGCAAACATTTTACGAGATTGATATGCCATCATCGCAGGTACAATCGCGGTCCAAATAGTGGCAGCTAAAGCAGCAAAACCTATCGCCATTAAGAAACCATTCGGGAATAATAATCCTAAAACAGTTGGAGGAATAAACGTCACCACGGCGGTTTTTATCCGGCCATTGCTTGACTCATCAAAACCAAATAAATCGGCTAAGTAATCAAACAGTCCAAGTGTGACACCTAAGAAAGACGATGCTACGGCAAGGTTAGCAAATAAAGTCAGCATGGTATTAAGCCATGAGCTAGACATGACTTCAGATAATGCACCAACTAATACGCCCATATTGCCGCCTTGGGCAATAATGTCACTGAAACTGCTACGAGAAATATTGCCCATCGTGGCTGCTAACCAACAGCTATAAATCACTAACGCAATAAAAGTACCGATGAATATCGCTTTGATAATCACCTTTGGCTGTTTGCCGTAGTACTTCACTAGGCTAGGCACGTTACCGTGATAACCAAAACTTGCCAAACCAAAAGGCAGCGCCGCTAAAATATAAGGCGCATAGCTTGCTTCGCCATCCGGTACTAATAATTTTACGCTATCGACATCAATGAGTAGATTGCCCACCGCTAAAAAGAAGGTAATGATCATACCGCCAATCATCACAGTCGTGATACGGTCAACGGCTTTAGTACTTATCACCACCACAGCTGCTAGCACGGCCGCAAACACTAATCCTGCGAGGCTTTGCGGCAAGTTAATCCCCATACCCGACAAAGTATGGTTCACAATCGAACCACCGCCACTGATGTAAGCATAGGTAAGGATATATAACACGAAGGCTATTGATAGGCCGTTCACGATACGCCAAAACTGACCTAAAGTGACTTTGGTTAGAGTGTCAAAGCTGTCACCTGGTTTAAAGTGTAAGTTGGTTTCTAACAGCAATAAGCCTGAAACTAACATACAGAACCAAATGCCGATGAGCATGACTATTGAATAGCCAAACCACATACCAGCACTCACAACAGGAAGAGAAAACATACCGGCACCAACAGTGGTACCAGCAATGATCATTGCGCCGCCTAACAAAGATTTATTTTTCGGCTGCGTTTGTGTTGAACTCATAAAGTTAGTCGTTACCCATGTTCCACAGTCACACTATCGACTATGGTTTTACGAACAGATAATCGCAACATGCCATTGGCATGGTCACGAATTCGGATGACAGCAAATTGATTGTCACTACCCGACAAGTGCCCTAATTCTTTTAATTTTACACTCAAATTATTGTAGAGTTTTTTATCATAAAACTCTGGCGCAGTAATTCCGTGTAAAGCACCTAAACGCTGAGCTAGCATATGGCTCGCGCTTTCGAGATCTGAACGTTCAATATCTGGCTTGTAAGCCAATAAATTAAAGATAATCGCGTAACGTTGTAATGTCTCACTGACAGTTTCGGACAATAGCATTAACTGGGTAATATTACCTTGATTGACTTCAAACTCGTCAGTACCTGAAATCAATTGCTGCTCAACAAACAAGTCTAAAACATGATCGACATATGCGGTTAAATCCTCGATACCCATAAACAATTCAGCTTTAAGTAATGGGTAAAAGTCATTGACGATTTTATGAATATTTTCACGATTATGTTCTTCATATTGCACTAAGCAACTGGCAATTAATGAAGGCACTGCTATCAAGTGAATAATGTTATTGCGATAATAACTCATCGCAATCACCGCATGCTCTTCAATCGCAATAATCTCACCTAATTGATCACTAGTTGAAGTAAACTTTTTCAGCGATAAACATTGCTCAATCAACTCACTTGGCGTCCCTTCGGCAACCGAGGTATAGCCGGTGTACGGCACATCTTTCAATAACTTCAGGTATAAGCCTAACTGGCTTTCAAGCTCACTGCGCTCTAACGCATTTTGCTCTGCAGCCAACAGCACCATACTGGTTAACGTGACTGAACTCGCCGCCGCAGCACTGTTGATATTGGTCATCACTTTATTGGCAAGTGTGTTAACCGCAGGCGTTAACCAAGTCGGTTTTTGCTCAGGATCTTGAGCAATTTCTTCACGCCAGTCTGGCGCTTGTTGGTTCAAGAATTGTTGTACGTTAATGGGTTCGCCAAAATTGACATAACCTTGACCAAAATTACCTAATTTACGTAATGCACCAAATACCTGCCACACCGATTCTTTTTGCTTCTTCTTACCGCTTAACTCTTTGTGATAAGTCGATACTTCCATTACGTGATCGTAACCCAAATACACAGGCACCAATGTCACTGGACGCTCGATACCACGCAAAACACTGTTCACAGTCATCGCTAGCATGCCCGTTTTTGGCGCTAGTAAACGACCTGTACGTGAGCGGCCACCTTCAGTGAAGTACTCAACTGAATAACCTTTGGCAAATAATTGATCTAAATATTCTCTGAATACAGCGGTATATAATTTATTGCCGTTGAAACTACGACGAATAAAGAACGCACCACCACGACGGAACATTGGCCCCGCAGGCCAAAAGTTTAAGTTAATTCCGGCAGCAATGTGCGGTGGTACCATGCCTTGATAATAAAGGATGTAAGACAGTAATAAGTAATCCATATGGCTACGATGACATGGCACATAGACAATTTCATGGCCGTCATGGTGTAGCTTTCTGACTTTTTCGGCGCTTTTAATACTGATACCACTGTATAACTTATTCCATAACCAAGTTAAAAAGCGCTCAGCAATGCGGATCAAGTTATCAGAATAATCAGCGGCAATTTCATCGAGGTATTCAATGGCTTTTTCGCGCGCTTTTTCTTCAGATATCTTTTTATTCGCCGCTTCTTCTTGAATCGCTTTAGTAATAGATTCTGACTTAAGTAACGAGTTGAACATCGCTTGGCGGTTTGGCAGTTGCGGTCCTGTCATCACTTTACGTTGACGTCTGAAATGGACTCGTGCCACGCGGATGAGTTTATGGGCAATACTGACATCCGTACCATGCTCATCAGCCATGTAACGTAATGACATTGCATTAGAGAATTGAATAAAGTTATGGCGACCTAAAAACAGGATCATTAACCACTTACGCAGCCAAGTCGGGTTTTCGCGCTCAAACACGGCAGCGGTCATGGTGTCATCTTCCTTACCAGGAATACGTCCCCAATAAAGGCTAACAGGCACCAACTGAATATCTAACTCTTTATTCTTTTGATGTAATTCGAGTAGTTTGGTGAAATTGGCGACAAATTTCTCACCACTGTGGCGCTTGCCAAATAGCGGCTTACGTCCTTCAACACAGACAATTCTTGGGGTATTTAAACCATCAACATCCAGTCTTTCATAAGGACTTGGTAAGCCAAACTTAGCCGACATTTCATGCAAAGCAGCAATGTCACTCAGCGACTCTGTCTTCATGACATAGACCACTGGCTTTTCTGGATCTAGATTTAAGTCAGCGAACGGATCTTCAGGCACAACAACACTGTGTACCATTAATTTCTGAATCCAACGCAACGATTTAGCAATGATAGAATCTGGTTTTAGCATGAGTATTCGCATTATCTACAACGATTTATTGCGCATAGGATACCAGAATCTAGATGGGATTCACTAACCTGCTTATCTGTATTTAACAATTGAGCAGCAATATGAAGGCCATTAGCTGAAAATAATTAAGCAATTCCAACGCTGATTTATGCTGGACGAAATGCATCAACAGTACTGTATAAATATACTGTATCGACCTAAAACCTCTCTGTTAAGTACTAATATTAAAATTAGTACTAATAAAAAGCACACATCCCCCAAAACAGTCAAGAGATTGATTTATATAAACTAAAACCCAATGCCACATAATAAAAACAACAATAAACCAGCAGATACCATAAATTTCATTGGTTAATACTTGCGCGACCAAAGATACTGTATATAATGACAGTCACTGTATAAAAAAACAGGAATCAATATGAGACCTTTAACGCCACGACAAGCTGAAATTCTAGAACTAATTAAATGTAATATTGCTGAGACAGGTATGCCACCGACTCGTGCAGAAATTGCCACTAGATTAGGCTTTAAAAGTGCTAACGCTGCCGAAGAACATTTAAAGGCGCTGGCGAAGAAAGGCTGTATCGAAATTATTCCTGGTACTTCACGCGGAATCCGCATGATTCAGGAAGAAGAGGAAGTTGAAGAAGGCCTCCCTCTTATCGGACAAGTTGCAGCAGGTGAACCTATTCTTGCGCTGGAACATGTTGAACAATACTTCCAAGTTGATCCTGAAATGTTCAAACCAAATGCTAATTTCTTACTACGAGTTCGTGGCGACAGTATGAAAGACATTGGCATTATTGAAGGTGACCTATTAGCTGTTCACAAAATGCAGCAAGCTAAAAATGGTCAGGTGGTCGTCGCTCGTGTAGATGATGACGTCACAGTTAAACGTTTTGAAAAGAAAGGCAACGTTGTTTATCTGCACGCAGAAAATGAACAATATTCGCCGATTAAAGTAGATTTAACATGCCAGAGCCTGACAATTGAAGGGCTTGCAGTTGGCGTTATCCGAAATGGAGGTTGGTTATGAACACATTATTAGGTAATGCACCACGTCATCCAGGCTTATGGGTCGATATGACATCAACAACTGCGCCAGTTAAACAAGGCATTGAAACTAAGCAAAGTGCCAACCAAGGCTTAACTGAGTTAACCCAGTTGTGCAGCCATTTGGCCATTTTAAGCCAGCAAGGTCGTTGGATTGTACTGATTAATCCTCCGCATATTGGCTATAAACAAATATTGGCTAACGCTAACGTTCGCATGGATCGTGTTTTACTTGTTCACACTAAAGATGAAGTAGAAACGCTTTGGGCGATGGAAAAAGCACTAACAAGTGGTACTTCCAGTGCCGTTATTACTTGGACTACACCACTAGATGCGCGTGATAATCGACGCATTCAATTGGTTGCTAAAGGCGCATTAGCACAAGGTGTCATCATTGAAGATGTAAATACTCACTTACATGATGAACATATGGGTGCCAATACTTCTGTAACACCAACAAGCTTAAATTTATCTGCTTTTCACTAAACAAATCTCTCTTTAAAAAGCCCTTCATTTATGTGAAGGGCTTTTTTTTGCGCCTTTTTTCAGCAAATTAGATGATAAAGTGATCTTGATCAATATTTAATCTCCAAGTAATGTAGTTAACAAGAGAGTAACAATTTGCTGTCACTCTTGAGTTTATAAAATGATAAAAAGCTACAAAACGCTGTAAAGATTGTGCTGGTACCATGCGGTATAGAAAGCCTTGAATAAAAAGCGTCAATTTAAGAATTGAAAAGTTCAGTATTAGGTACAAGTGTGGCCACCATAAACCAATAGAATAATCGAGTATTGATACTCGCAGCCACCGTGTACTTTGAAGTGATCAAACTTTTTCGGGAATAGAGAAGTTTGCATAGAGCAGAGTATTACTGTGTGACTTTTCCTTGTTGTTATTGCAAATCGCAATTGGCAGAGGAGTGGTCTTGTGAAGCGATTGTTGTATGGATTAATGGTGCTGCTATTTGCAGTACCGCTTGCGGCGGCTGATATGCCGCTTAACATGACGCAAGGCGTAACAGAAATCAGTGGCAAGGTTTATGACCTCCACATGATTATTCTATATATCTGTTGTGCTATCGGTGTTGTGGTCTTTGGGATCATGATTTACTCAATGATCTACCACAGAAAGTCAAAAGGCGCAGTGCCGGCTGATTTTCATGACAGTACCAAGGTTGAAATAGCATGGACAATCGTGCCATTTATCATCCTTATTGGTATGGCAATTCCTGCCACTAAAACTCTGATTGCTATGGAAGATCCTAGCGATGCAGATTTAACCATTAAAGTGACTGGCTCTCAGTGGAAATGGCATTACAGCTATTTCAACGAAGATGTCGAGTTTTTTAGTTTACTCTCAACGCCTGCAGAGCAAATCCAAGGCTCTGCGGAAAAGACTGAAACTTACTTATTAGAAGTCGATAAACCTCTCGTATTACCTATTAATCGTAAAGTTCGATTCTTGATGACCAGTGATGATGTTATTCACTCATGGTGGGTACCTGCATTTGCGGTTAAAAAAGATGCTAACCCTGGTTTCATTAATGAAGCATGGACAAAAATCGATAAAATCGGCACCTACCGTGGCCAATGTGCTGAGTTGTGCGGTAAAGATCACGGCTTTATGCCAATCGTGGTTGAAGCCGTTTCTGAAGCTGATTATGAGCAATGGCTGCTTGACCAAAAGCAGCTAGCCGTAGATGCCAAAGCTGCAGCTGAAGCTTCACTTTCACAAACACTCACATATGACGAGTTAATGGCTCAAGGTGAGCAAGTCTATATGGGCGTTTGCGCCGCATGTCACCAACCAAACGGTGCAGGTCTCCCTGGTGTATTCCCATCGCTGATTGGTAGTCCACTGATTAAAGGCCCGGTAAGTCATCATGTTGATATCGTGGTTAATGGTAAAGCAGGCACTGCAATGCAAGCATTTGCTAAACAGCTTACTGCTACAGAAATCGCAGCTGTTGTAACTTACGAGCGAAATGCTTGGGGTAATAACTCAGGTGATGTTGTACAAGCAGCTGATATTAATGGCGGCGGTTCAACAACTGAAAGCAAACCTGCGAGTGACAGTGCAACGCCTGTGACCTTACCAGCGACCGCTGACCAAGTAGAACAAGCTGCAACTGAAGCTGTTACCGAAGTGATAGAAGAAGCAAAAGCAGAAGTCGTACTTGATGATTTAACCATGGAAGAACTGATGACCATGGGTGAGCAAGTCTATATGACCAATTGCGCCGCATGTCACCAAGCCGCTGGCACAGGTTTACCTGGTGCTTTCCCCTCATTAATCGGCAGCCCAGCGATTACAGGACCTGTTGACGGTCATATTGATGTTGTCGTCAATGGCAAAGCTGGTACTGCAATGCAGGCATTTGGCTCTCTACTCACACCGCAACAACTCGCAGCAGTTATTACCTATGAGCGAAACGCTTGGGGTAATGATTCTGGAGATGCTGTACAGGCTTCTGACGTTGATGGTCATGGAAAGTAAGGGATTAAAATGAGCACTATTACACAAGATACAACCGAAGCTCATGATGGTCAGTCTCACGATGACCATGGCCATGATGATCACCATCATGGCGCGCCGAAAGGCATCATGCGCTGGATTTTAACCACTAACCATAAAGACATTGGCTCATTATATTTATGGTTTAGTTTCATCATGTTTCTCACTGGTGGTGCAATGGCGATGGTTATCCGCGCCGAACTGTTCCAGCCAGGATTGCAATTAGTTGATCCAAACTTTTTCAACCAAATGACCACAGTTCACGGACTGATCATGGTATTTGGTGCCGTTATGCCTGCCTTTACCGGCTTAGCTAACTGGCTTATTCCAATGATGATTGGTGCGCCAGATATGGCACTACCTCGGATGAATAACTGGAGTTTTTGGATTCTGCCATTCGCGTTTGCCATTCTGTTGAGTTCGCTATTTATGGAAGGCGGCGGGCCTAACTTTGGTTGGACCTTCTACGCACCACTATCAACGACCTACAGCCCTGATACCACGGCATTATTCGTCTTCTCAGTACACATTATGGGTATAAGCTCCATTATGGGCGCGATTAACGTGGTCGTGACTATTGTGAATATGCGCGCACCAGGTATGACATGGATGAAGTTGCCATTGTTTGTATGGACTTGGTTGATTACTGCATTCTTATTGATAGCGGTGATGCCCGTACTCGCAGGTGCTGTCACCATGGTATTAACCGATAAATATTTCGGTACTAGCTTCTTCGATGCTGCAGGTGGTGGCGATCCTGTGATGTTCCAGCATATTTTCTGGTTCTTCGGTCACCCTGAAGTTTACATTATGATTTTACCCTCCTTCGGTATTATCTCGGCGATTGTGCCAACCTTTAGCCGTAAAAAGCTCTTTGGTTATTCCTCCATGGTTTACGCCACCTCAAGTATTGCGATTCTGTCGTTCTTGGTATGGGCGCATCACATGTTTACTACGGGTATGCCAGTATTCGCCGAGCTATTTTTCATGTATTGCACCATGTTGATTGCGGTGCCCACAGGGGTGAAAGTGTTTAACTGGGTCGCAACTATGTGGCGTGGTTCTATTACCTTTGAAACGCCGATGTTATTCGCTGTCGCCTTTATCATCTTGTTCACTATTGGTGGGTTCTCGGGTCTGATGCTGGCAATTACACCTGCGGATTTCCAATACCATGATACTTACTTTGTGGTAGCTCACTTCCACTACGTGTTAGTGACGGGCGCTGTGTACTCCATCATGGCCGCCGCCTATTACTGGCTGCCTAAATGGACAGGACACATGTATAGCGAAACCTTAGGTCGCTGGCATTTCTGGTGTAGTACGATTTCAGTCAACGTGTTGTTTTTCCCAATGCATTTCTTAGGACTTGCGGGTATGCCTCGTCGTATTCCTGATTATGCAATTCAATTTGCTGATGTTAACCAAATCGTCTCTATTGGTGGGTTTGCATTTGGTTTATCGCAACTTATCTTCTTAGCCGTAGTGATTAAGTGTATTAGAGGCGGCGAGAAAGCAGCAGATAAACCTTGGGAAGGCGCTGAAGGTCTAGAATGGACCATCGCAAGTCCAGCACCTTATCACTCATTCACCACACCTCCAGAGGTAAAGTGATATGAGCCAGCCAACAAAATCAAACCGTAAATTACTAATAGGTCTCGTACTGGGCTCTATTGGTATGTTCGGCTTTGGTTTTGCACTGGTACCGCTTTATGACGTGCTTTGTGACACCTTGGGGGTTAACGGAAAACCCCAAGGTACTGCAAGTAGTTATGAGGCGGTGGTCGTTGATAAAGAACGCACCATTACTATTGAATTTATCGCCCAAGTACAAGGCAGTATGCCATGGGAGTTTGGCCCTAAAGTGAACCGTATTCAGGTTCACCCAGGCGAACTCACTCGCACAGCATTTTTAGCAAAAAACCTTTCTGCTAAACCCCTTGTCGGCCAAGCAATACCCTCGGTATCGCCTGGTCAAGGTGCGGCGTATTTCAATAAAACCGAGTGTTTCTGTTTCAATCAACAACCCCTAGCTGCAAAGGCTGATGCTGAACTGCCATTAATCTTTTATGTGGATCCAGACTTACCAGATTCCATTAAAACTTTGACTCTCTCTTATACCCTCTATGACATCACAGACAAACAAACTGCGGCCATAGAGCAAGGAGCAGCAAGATGACAACTAAACATGAAAACTATTACGTGCCAGCGCAAAGCGTTTGGCCCATTACCGGCGCTATCGGGTTATTCCTGATTGCTTTTGGCGCAGGTTCCTACGTGCAACAGTTAGCCACTGAAGATACTTCAGGTGGTTATATCCTAGTGGCTGGTATTGCAGTCATTATCTTTATGCTATTTGGCTGGTTTAAAAATGTCATTGATGAATCAATGTCAGGCTTATATTCAGCGCAAATGGACCGTTCATTTCGCCAAGGAATGAGCTGGTTTATTTTCTCTGAAATTATGTTCTTCGGGGCATTTTTTGGCGCCTTATTCTACGCCAGAATGGTCGCTATTCCATGGTTAGGTGGTAGCTCGAATAATGCCATGACCCATGAAGTGTTATGGCCAACATTTGAAGCAATGTGGCCATTGATCAAAACTCCTGATGGCACCACCACTGAAGCCATGCCTTGGACTGGGTTACCGCTTTATAACACTCTCATCCTTTTAGCTTCTTCAGTCACCTTGCACTTTGCTCACGTGTCACTAGAAAAGTCTAAACGTGGTGCATTAAAAGTCTGGTTAGGCTTAACCATTTTATTGGGTATCGGGTTCTTATTTTTACAAGTTGAAGAATATGTTCACGCATACCAAGAAATGGGGCTCACGCTTTCATCTGGCATCTACGGAAATACTTTCTTTTTGCTCACGGGTTTCCATGGCATGCACGTCACACTGGGAACGGTTTTTCTGATTATCTTGTTCTTTAGGATTCTCAAAGGCCACTTCACTCCAGAAAGCCATTTTGCATTCCAATCAGGCAGTTGGTATTGGCATTTTGTCGATGTGGTTTGGCTCTGTTTGTTTATTTTTGTCTACGTCATTTAAACAAACTAATAAGGCCTTGGATTAGGGGTTACCCAACCTAATCCTAAGGCCAGTAATAACAGCACCATCACCAAAGCAGAAAAGATAACTCGGCGTCCTAGAAATTGACTCATTGGTTGTTTATTTTCAGCTTTAACCATAATAAACAAGGCTCTAGCTAGATTAAATAATATGAATACAAGCAGCAGTACTAATACAAGCTTGAAAATAACTAAGGTATCCATGGGCTCTCCTTTGCGAGTCTGGCGATTATCTACTGGGTTATTGCTGCTTGTTACTGTGAGTGTGTTTTGTATTTTGGTCAAGTTAGGCGTTTGGCAACTTGATAGAGCTGAGCAAAAAACGGCGTGGCAAGCCACCTTGTCAGCCAGACAAGCTGCAAGTGAATTAAGTTTTGATCAACTGCTTGCTTTTGGCGCTGATGAAAGACTCAGTGGTTACCGTTTAAGCGTCAATGCGATTCCGGTAAATCAGCAAATATTACTACTCGATAACCAAGTGTTTGAAGGGCGAGTCGGTTACTTAGCCTACCAAGTCTTTCAAGTTGCTCATGCAGGTGCGAATACAAATGCTGTTACAAGTGCCATTACAATTGATAATGCTGAAGCAGTAAAAAAAGACCTACCTTGGCTTATGGTTGAATTAGGCTTTGTTGCTGCCAATATCGATCGTCGAACTTTACCTGACATAACCCCTGTACCACTGTCAGCCATTGACCTTAATGGCCGAGTGTATCAAAAACAAATTAACCCTTTAAGCCACCAGCTCCATGCAGAAGACGGCAAAGTGATGCGTTTTCAAAACCTCAATTTAGCGGCCTTAGCTGAGAAAATAGGCCACCCACTGGCACCAGTAGTACTGCAGCCAGATTCAATCCCTAACATTGCATTACCTAAGCCATGGACACCCATTCCATTATCAGCCCAAAAACACCAAGGCTACGCACTGCAATGGTTCACTATGGCGGCAGTATTTTTGTCACTGATGCTATGGATAGGATGGAAACACTTAATAAAAGCGAGACCTAAAAGCACAGCTAGCAAGACAAGTGAAAACGAATAAAACCAAACTAATAAATTAAGCCGTAACAAGAGGAGCAAGTATGAACTCCCCAGTAAAACCTAAAAACAACAAGGCATTGTTTGCCCTAGTACTGGTATTTATCTTACCAGTGGCCGTCGCAAAGCTGGTATTAAGCATGGACTTATACAATGGCGCTGCAACCAATAAAGGCCAACTTATTCCGCCAGAGGTGAGCTATCAAAGCTTATCAATGGAAAATCCGCATCCACAATCTTGGCAGCTGTTATATCTATTACCTAAAGACTGCCTAGAACAATGTCAGCAACGTTTATACGTACTGCATCAAAGTCATGTGGCTCTGGGTAAGCATCAAGATCGCGTGAGTCCTATTATCATGCTGCAACCTGATAGTGACACGGCAATCCTTGAAAAGCTCAAAGTGCCATTTGAAACAGCCAATGCTAGCCAAGCCATCATCGCAATGATGACTGAACAGCAAATGATTATTGTCGACCCGCTCGGCAGCCTAGTGATGGAATATCCTGGCATCATCGGTGAGCAAGAAAATATGGATCAAGGCAAATCAATGATCGCCGACCTGCGTAAGTTATTGAAGTTGTCGAGGGTCGGTTAATGGATATAAAAAACCTCCTCAAATTCACCTTGGTATTTACCTTTGCCGTTATTTTGATGGGCGCTTACACCCGCTTATCAGATGCGGGGTTAGGTTGCCCTGATTGGCCGGGCTGCTATGGTCATATTGGCGTACCCAGTGATGCAGCCGACTTGGCAAAAGTAGAAACCAACTTTCCAGATCTTACCGTCGAGCCTGAAAAAGCTTGGCTAGAAATGATCCACCGTTATATTGCCGGCGCATTAGGCTTAATGGTGTTAACTATTTTAATTGTTTGCTTAAAAAGAGCCGATGCACCGAAAAAACTGCCGATCTTCATTTCCGCACTGATCCTATTTCAAGCGGCATTAGGTATGTGGACCGTCACGATGAAGTTAATGCCCATTGTGGTCATGGGGCATTTAATTGGTGGCTTTAGCTTGTTTGCCTTACTACTTTTGCTCTACCTAAGAACCAAACCCTTAAGGATCCCCGGCGGCGACTCTTACGCGCGAAAACTCGGGCCATTAGCAATGGTGAGTTTAGTCGTGTTAGTGATACAAATTATTTTAGGCGGCTGGACATCATCCAACTACGCCGCATTAGCTTGTACCACATTGCCAATTTGTGAAGGTGACTGGTTAGAAAACCTGCAATTTGCTAAAGCCTTCTCGCCATTTCAGGGCGATCACCCTAGCTTTGAATATGGCGTACTTGAATACCCTGCTCGAATGACGATTCACGTCACTCATCGCATTTGGGGGGGTATCACTGCCATCAGCTTATGCTGGCTAGGCGTTAAATTACTCAAAGCACAATCGTCAACCATACGTCAAAGTGCGTGGATATTAATTGCCCTTGTCGTATTACAAGTAGGCTTAGGCATCAGCAATATTGTGATGCACTTGCCTTTAGGCATTGCAGTCTCACACAACGGCGGCGCAGCATTACTGCTGTTAACCGTTATTTTCATTAACTATGCGCTGTGGCGTAAAGCATAAAGCAAGGATTCTATTATGGCTAAATCACTATCTTTACCCGCAAGCGCAACCAAAACAGACACACTGCAATGGCGCGCTTATTTCGAGATGACCAAACCTAAAGTCGTCGCGCTGATGCTACTGACGGTATTGGTCGGTATGTGCTTAGCACTGCCTGGCGCTGTACCGCTGCAACCACTTATTTTTGGCATGATTGGCATAGCCATGATGGCAGGCGCAGCAGCAGCTTATAATCACCTTATTGATCGCCGTATCGATGGCTTAATGGCACGTACCTACAACCGCCCTTTACCAAAAGGAAAAGTTTCAGCGATTAAAGCAATGACCTTTGCCACCTCTACTGGCTTAGGTGGATTTATTATTTTATACGCTTTAGTGAACCCATTAACTGCATGGTTAACTTTCGCCAGTTTAATTGGCTATGCAGTGGTGTATACCGCCTATTTAAAACGCGCGACACCGCAGAATATTGTCATTGGTGGGTTAGCTGGTGCCATGCCACCACTATTAGGCTGGACAGCTGTGACCAATGAACTGCATGGTAATGCACTGTTATTAGTGATCATCATTTTCACTTGGACACCACCACATTTTTGGGCTTTAGCGATTCATCGTAAAAAAGAATACGCCAAAGTCGATGTGCCAATGCTACCTGTAACCCACGGAGTAGAGTTCACTAAGACCTGTATTTTGCTATACACATTATTGCTAGCAATAGCCTGTTTATTACCTGTGCTCGTTGGTATGTGTGGCCCAGTTTACTTAGTGGGTTCAACCATTTTAAGTTGTGGCTTTATCTACAAAGCATGGCAACTTAAATATCATGACAAACCAGGGCTGGCGATGGATGTATTTAAGTTCTCTATCTACCACTTAATGATTCTGTTTTTGGTGTTACTTGTCGACCACTACCTATGGGGCAATTAATGACAGTATCAGTGAGCAGTAGAGGGGAATGAATGTGAAAAAGATAATCGCACTGGCTGTGATGATGTTAGGTTTAGGCGTGGCGGTAGCAGTTAATTTTTCGCAGCCTAAGCCGCTTGAACTTGCCAGCAGTTATATGTTCGACCAACCAAGAACATTAGCGCCATTTACTTTGCATGACCAACTGGGCAATGAGTTTACTAATCAGCAACTACTAGGCAAGTGGAGCCTAGTATTTGTCGGATTTACCTCGTGCCCTGATGTTTGCCCAACCACACTGAATAAACTCAACGCCGCTTATACTGAGCTACAGTCGCTATCAGAAGATATTCAAGTGGTGTTTGTGTCAGTAGACCCAGACAGAGACTCGCAAACCAAGCGCTTAGATTACATCAACTTTTTTAATAAAGACTTTAAAGCAGTCACCGCTGAACATGCACAGTTATTCCCGTTCACCAGAGACTTAGGCTTTGCCTACGCCATGGTTGGAGACGGTGCAGACTATCAAGTCGACCACAGCGCTAGTTATGTTTTAGTATCACCTAAAGGGGAAAAGTTTGCGGTGTTTAAACCCAAACAACAACCAGGGAAAATTCCACAGATTTTGAATAAAGAGCTGGTTGCTGATTTGAAATTGATTATTGAAAGTGCATAGTGTTTTTTGATTAGAAATTGGATTATGACAAAGCCTCAATATGAAAATATTGAGGCTTTTTTGTTGGGTAGAATTACTTGTTTTTATAAATTGGAGCTCCCAAAGAGCGATCCAAGTTTACATTGGCCAGTTATTAATGAGCCAATCAAACACTTGAGTCATAACGACAAAAGCACCTGAAAAGCGGTAAGAACCCAGACAATTAATAGAAAAAGTATGATGATGTTTGTGGTGTACCACAACATGAATTTCATCTTCTTTTTTAATTTCCATATTCCCCTCCCTTTTATCAGAGAGAGCAAATAACCTTTGCATTCAAAATTAGTATAATGTAATTTTACTTTTATCGGGTTTCCGTAATTCGATAAAGTATGAAAAGTATTAGCTCTCATGGTTAATATTTAGTGTTTGGTTATTGTTGGCGCAGTAACCTAAACACTTACTTGCTTCAATTCCTTTTATTTGCCTCACCTTCACTCTTAAAGCCTTGAAAGTAAAAACACAAGATAAGCTATGATTTTTCTTTACCAACACAAGATAGTGAGGTTAGTCACCATTTGCAAGCAAGATTTCATGAATAACTTGTGGATATCT